>NZ_JBNDHY010000007.1:0-56520 GCF_056755315.1 Monashia sp. HAY1-2A | reverse complement strand
GACCCTCCTCGGCCGCATGCCGTCCGCCGTGGGCTACCAGCCGAACCTCGCCGACGAGATGGGCACGCTCCAGGAGCGCATCACGTCCACGCGTGGCCACTCGATCACCTCGATGCAGGCGATCTACGTGCCGGCCGACGACTACACCGACCCCGCCCCGGCCACGACGTTCGCGCACCTCGACGCGACGACCGAGCTCTCGCGTGACATCGCGTCGATGGGTATCTACCCCGCCGTCGACCCGCTGTCCTCGACCTCGCGCATCCTGGACCCGCGGTACATCACGCAGGACCACTACAGCACCGCGGTGCGCATCAAGTCGATCCTCCAGCGCAACAAGGAGCTGCAGGACATCATCGCGATCCTCGGTATCGACGAGCTGTCCGAGGAGGACAAGATCCTCGTCAACCGCGCCCGTCGCATCCAGCGGTTCCTGTCGCAGAACACCTACGTCGCCAAGCAGTTCACCGGCATCGAGGGCTCGACCGTGCCGCTCGCCGACACGATCGAGGCCTTCACGAAGATCGCCGACGGCGAGTACGACCACGTCGCCGAGCAGGCGTTCTTCATGTGCGGTGGCCTCGACGACGTCGAGCGCCAGTGGGCGGAGATCCAGAAGAATCTCTGACTCCTGTGTCAGTCTGACCGCATGTCTCGTTCGACCCGAGGACGGGGAGGCGCCCACTGGGCCCTCCCCGTCCGACGTTGGGGGCCTGCCCTGTTCGCCGTCGTGCTGGCCGCGGCGGCGATCTGGCGTGCCCGGTACGGGGTCGACTTCTCCGACAGCTCGCACGCCGTCGAGCTGGCACTGCGCCTCGCCCAGGGTGACCTGCCCTTCCGCGACGAGCTGAACATCCAGGTCCTCGGCGCCTGGCCCGCCGTGCCGTTCGTCTGGCTGTGGACCCACACGGTGGGCATCGAGGGACTCGTGCTCGCCTCGCGGGTCTTCTACGTCCTGCTCGGACTCGGGTGCGGCGTCGCGTCGTGGCGGGCGGTGTCACCGCATCTCGGCCGTGGCACCGCCGCGGCCGCCATCGGCGTCGCGCTCATCCCCGCGGCCTACAACCAGCAGGTCGTCTCCTACAACACGACGCCGGCGATGGCCTACCTGCTCGCCGTGTGCGCCGGTGGGGCGGCCGTGACGCGGCGGTCGCTGCCGTGGGGGGTCGTCGCCGGGGCCGCGGTCGTGCTCGGCGCCCTCGCGCACCCGGTCACCGCGACGGCTGCGGCCGCGCTGCTCGTGGTGCTGCTCCTGCTCGCGCGCGGGAGGGGCCTGCTCGGGGTCGGGGCCGGTGTGGTGGGCACCGCACTAGTCGTCGTCGTCGTGGCGCTCGGCGTCTGGGGGCTGCCCAACATCCGCGAGACCCTCGTGTTCACCGACGACTACCAGGCGACGCGTGCGCCGCGGGAGACGCGCATCGGCCGCTGGCTGGGGTTCCTCGGCGGCGAGCTGGACCATCGTCTGGCGGTCACCGCTCTCGTCCTGGCCGTCCTGGCCGTGGTGTTCTCGGCCGTCCCGGTGCTGCGACGCCTCCGCGGTGTGCTCGTCGTGGCGGCCGTGGCGGCGGCGTGCGTCGAGGCCCTGCTGCGCGGGTCGTCGGGCGCGACGTACTCCGTCGTGTCCTGGCTCAGTGCGGTGCTCGCCACGGTGCTCCTCCTCGTGCTGCTGGCTCCGGCCGTGGCCGCGGCGGTGTCCCGGCGCGGGACGACGGCCCGCATCCTCGTGCTGGGGCTGGCCCCCACCGTGGTCGGCATGCCGTTCGTGGCGGGCTTCACCTCCTCGGCGCCGCTCTGGGGCGCCACCGGTGCCGTCATCGCGCCCGGCCTGTTCGCCGTGACCGTGGCGACGCTCGCGTGGATGTCGGAGCACGGACGCGTCGTCAAGGCGGCCCTCGCAGCGGTGCTCGTCGCGGGCCTGGCGACGGTGCACGCCGCGAACAGCTTCCGCGACGGGACCCCGGGCCCGCTCGTCGCGACCGTCGCCGACGGCGCCTACGCGGGCCTGCGCACGACGCCGGAGCGTCGCGCCGTCATCGAGGACAACGAGCTCGCGCTCAGTCTCTGCGCCCGGCCGGGCGACGGCGTCCTCGCCTACATCTACCCGGCCGCCTTCCTGCTCGGCGACGTGCGGTTCGCCACACCGATCACGTGGCTCGACTTCTTCGGCGAGAGCAACACCCACGTGCTCGCCTGGTACCAGCGGACCGGCCGCCTGCCGCAGTGCGTCGTCGCCGCCAGGTCGTACTGGCCCGGTTTCGGGCACGGCCGTTACGTGCGCGAGCCCGACCCCCTGCGCACGTGGGTGCAGGCCCACTACCGCCTCGTGACGCAGACCACGCAGATCGTCGTCCTCGAGCGTCGCACCTGACGAGACGCCGGGCATGTCGCGGGTACGAGCGGTGTTGACTTGAGTGGATTTCCCGTCAGCGCCGACGAGTTCAACCACCCTCGAGACGGAAGGACCCATCCGTGAGCACGTCCACCCCGCAGGCCCCGCGACATCGCGTCGTCGTCATCGGTTCGGGGTTCGGCGGACTCTTCGCCACCCAGCGCCTCAAGCGGGCCGACGTCGACGTGACGCTCGTGGCCCGCACGACGCACCACCTCTTCCAGCCCCTGCTGTACCAGGTCGCGACCGGCATCCTGTCCGAGGGCGAGATCGCGCCGTCGACGCGTGAGGTGCTGCGGCGTCAGGACAACGCGACGGTCCTGCTCGGCGACGTCACCTCCATCGACCTCGAGGCCCGCACGGTCACCCACACGACGGTCGGACGCGAGACGGTGACGCCGTACGACTCGCTCGTCGTGGCGGCCGGCGCAGGGCAGTCGTGGTTCGGCAAGGACGAGTTCGCGCGGCACGCGCCGGGCATGAAGTCGATCGACGACGCGCTCGAGCTGCGCGGGCGCATCTTCGGCTCCTTCGAGCTGGCCGAGCTGGCCTCGACGCCGGCCGAGATCGAGCGCCTCATGACCTTCGTCGTCGTCGGCGCCGGCCCGACCGGTGTCGAGATGGCCGGACAGATCGCCGAGCTCGCGCGCCGCACGCTGCGTCGCGACTTCCGGCGCATCGACCCGACGAAGGCCCGCGTCATCCTCCTCGACGCCGCCCCCGCGGTGCTCGCCTCGTTCGGTGAGAAGCTCGGGGACCGGGCCGTGCAGCGCCTGACGTCGATGGGTGTCGAGGTGCGTCTCGGGGCCAAGGTCGTCGGTGTCGACTCCACCGGCATCGAGGTCGAGCACGAGGACGGTTCTCGGGAGCGCATCGAGTCGGTCTGCAAGGTGTGGGCCGCCGGCGTCAGCGCCTCGCCGCTCGGGCAGCAGCTGGCCGACCAGACCGGTGCCGAGCTCGACCGCGCGGGCCGGATCGCCGTACGACCGGACCTCACCCTGCCCGGGCACCCCGAGGTCTTCGTCGTCGGCGACATGATGGCTCTCGACAACCTGCCGGGCGTCGCCCAGGTCGCCATCCAGGGCGGGCGCTACGCCGCCGACCAGATCACCCGGCGGCTCGAGGGCAAGGAGCCCAAGGGGCCGTTCGAGTACTTCGACAAGGGCTCGATGGCCACCATCTCGCGGTTCTCGGCGGTGGCCTCGGTCGGCAAGGCGCAGTTCAGCGGCTTCATCGCCTGGGTCCTGTGGCTGGCCGTCCACCTCGTCTACATCATCGGGTTCAAGCACCGCACGACAACCCTGCTGCACTGGGTCGTCAGCTTCCTCGGCCGGGGACGCTCCGAGCGCACCGTCACCGAGCAGCAGGTGTTCGCCCGGCAGGCGATCGCCGACCTCGGAGCCGACTTCAGGCCCGAGCTGCCACGCCTGGCCAAGGACCGACCGCACGAGCAGGTCGCGGCCGCCGAGGCAGCCGAGAGCTCCCGCTGAGCAGAGCGGCGAGGCCCCGACCGGTGGACCGGTCGGGGCCTCGAGCGCGCTCAGGGCGCCTCGGCGGCGCGTCGGCGGCGCGTCAGCCGCGGGTCATCCGCGCGTCAGCCGCGCGTCAGCCGGCGCGTTCAGGGGAGCGTCACGGGACGAGGCGCTCGACGGCCGCGCCGAGGCGGGGCAGGGCCGCGACCACGTGCTCCTTGGCCTTGCCCCGCAGCGTCCCGTAGACCTTCGCGGCGGCCGCGTGCGTCGTGCTCGCCGCCTTGGCGTCGGTGACGGCGAGGAGCGCGTCGGCCACGGCCTCCGGCTGGGCGGCCAGGTGCGCGCCGAAGGGCGTGTCGCCCTTGGTGGCCCAGAACGGGTCGAGGGCCGTGGCGAACTGGGGCAGCAGCCGGTCGGTGGCGCTGGGGACGAAGCTGCCGCCGAGCTTCTTGGCCGCGGCGTAGCCCGTCTTGACCGCGACGCCGCCGAAGCCCGACTTGTCGGCGACCTCGGCGTCGATGACGTCGGTGAGGGCCTCGACCGCCACGGGGCGGCGGGTCGGGTCGAGCAGGGCGTCGGACACAGCAGTGCTCATCAGGGGTGCTCCTCGGTGCAGGTCGTGGAGGTGGAGGTGTCGCTGCGAGGGTGGTGCCGCGCGAGGGACGGGTGCGCTCTCACGGGCCGACCTCGCGTACTGAGCATCCTTGCAGAGGCACTAAACTGCCAGGCACACCCCCACGATCCGGAGGAAACGTGAGTTCGCTCAAGGTTGAGATGGTCGCCGCCGACCGAAAGGTCTGGGAGGGCGAGGCCAAGTTCGTACGCGCCCGGTCCATCTCGGGCGAGCTGGGCATCCTGCCAGGCCACACGCCACTGCTCGGCGTCCTCGTCGAGGGTGAGGTGTCGATCGACTCCCTCGACGGCGAGCGCAGCACCGTCATGGTCGACGGCGGCTTCCTGTCCGTCGACTCCGACGTCGTCACCATCGTCGCCGAGCACGTCGACGCGTCCTCGCTCCAGACGTCGAGCCACTGAGGTCAGCGCGTGCCGTCCGTTCTCGTCTCCACCGAGATCGCGATCGGCACGCTGCTCGCCCTGGCGGTCGTCGTCCTCACGACGACCTACCTGCGCCGTCGCTACATCGCCCGTGGCCTGCAGCTGACCCTGTGCGGCCTGCGCCAGCCCGGCACGGCCAGCTGGCGCCTCGGTCTCATCCGGTTCGGTGACAACGCCCTCGAGTGGTTCACGCTCGGGGGCGTCTCCGTGCGCCCCAAGCGCCGCTGGGCGCGGCAGCGGCTGCGGATCGAGGCCCCCGTGCTGCTGACCGGCTCCGACTCGATCCCCCTCCTGCCGGACGCCAGCATGGTGCCCTGCACCGACGGCCAGGCCGGCTTCGAGCTCGCCCTGCAGGCCTCCGCCTACACCGCCCTGCGGTCGTGGCAGGAGGCCGCACCCCCGGGCTACAACGTCAACGTCGCCTGACCCCGGCCTCAGCGTCTGCCGCGGCGCTCGGGCTTGTCGACGCGGCCGCCCCCCGGCTGCCACAGGACGTCGCCGCCGATGGGCTTGTTGGCGACGCGGGCGAGGATGAAGAGCAGGTCGGACAGGCGGTTGAGGTAGGTGGCGGTCAGCACGTTGACCCCGCCGACGCCACGGGCCTCGCCCTCGCCGCCCGGCTCCACCCCGTGCGCCTCGACGGCCGCCCAGGCCGAACGCTCGGCCCGCCGGGTCACGGTCGTGGCCAGGTGCAGGTGGGCCGACCCCGGTGTGCCTCCCGGCAGGATGAACGAGCGCAGCTTCTCGACCTGGGTCAGGTAGTGGTCGCAGTCGGCCTCGAGGTCGTCGATCCACGGCTGCTCGACGCGCAGCGGCGGGTACTCGTAGGCCGCCCGCAGCGGCGTCGACAGGTCGGCCCCGACGTCGAACAGCTCGTTCTGGACCCGGCGCAGCGTCGCGACGACCTCCTCCGGCAGGTCGCCGCAGGCCAGGGCGACGCCGATCGCGGCGTTGGCCTCGTTCGCGTCGGCATAGGCGTGCAGGCGAGGGTCGTTCTTGCTCGTCCGTGAGAAGTCGCCGAGGCTCGTCGTGCCGTCGTCGCCCGTCCGGGTGTAGATCCGCGTCAGGTTGACCATGGGGCCACTCTCTCACCGGGCGGCTGGGCCCACCCGGATAGGGTGCGGTGCGTGAGAGAGCGTTTCCGTGTCGTCGGCGGGGCCCGTCTCGTCGGCGAGGTCACCGTCCTGGGCGCGAAGAACAGCGCCCTCAAGCTCATGGCGGTCGCGCTGCTCGCCGAGGGACGCACGACCCTGACCAACGTCCCGGCCATCGCCGACGTGACGATCATGGCCGAGCTGCTCCGGCGGCTCGGGGTCGAGGTCGACTACGCGCCGGAGCGGAACCGGGTCGTCCTCGACGTGCCCGCCTCGATCGGCCACCGGGCCGACTACGAGCTCGTCCGGGCGCTGCGGGCCTCGATCTCGGTGCTCGGCCCGCTCGTGGCCCGCACGGGTCAGGCCGACGTGGCCGTCCCGGGCGGGGACGCCATCGGCTCGCGCGGCCTGGACCTGCATGCGGCGGCCCTGGAGTCCCTCGGCGCACGGGTCCACGTGACGCACGGCTACCTCGTGGCCGAGGCGCCCGACGGCCTGCGCGGCGCGGAGATCCGCCTCGACTTCCCGAGCGTCGGCGCCACCGAGAACGCGCTGACGGCGTCGGTCCTCGCGCGGGGCACGACGACGATCGACAACGTGGCCAAGGAGCCCGAGATCGTCGACATCGCCGAGATGCTCGTCTCGATGGGGGCCCACATCGAGGGGGCCGGCACGTCCCGCATCGTCGTGCACGGCGTCGACCGGCTCGCGGCCACCGAGCACGCCGTCGTGCCCGACCGCATCGCTGCGGGCACGTGGGCCTTCGCGGCCGCCACGACGCGCGGTGACGTCGAGGTCGTCGGGGGAGTGGCCGAGCACCTGCGCGTCCCGCTCGGCTCGCTCGCCGACGCCGGATGCCTCGTCGAGACGACCGACCGCGGCTTCCGGGTGGCCGTGGAGGCGGACCGACCGCGGGCCTTCGACGTCGCGACGCTGCCCTACCCGGGCTTCCCGACCGACCTGCAGCCGTTCGCGCTCGCCTACAACGTCGTGGCCGACGGCTCGGCGATGGTGACCGAGAACCTCTTCGAGGCCCGGTTCCGCACCGTCCAGGAGCTCGCACGACTGGGCGCGGAGGCGCAGATCGACGGCCACCACGTCATGACCCACGGCGTCCCGCTCCTGTCGGGGGCGCCGGTGGAGAGCAGCGACATCAGGTCCGGTGCGGCCCTCGTCATCGCCGGGCTCGTCGCCGAGGGCGACACGCTCGTCAGCGGCGTCCACCACATCGACCGGGGCTACCCGCGGTTCGAGGTGGCCCTGCGTGCCCTCGGTGCCGACGTCACCCGGGAGCCGGACGACGCACCGTTCGAGTGAGACCCCGGGCGGTTCGCCGGACCTGCCCGGGTTCGTCCCTCGGGGGAGGAACCCGGACGTACCCACCTGCACGTCACGGACGTATTTTCTTGACCACTTCTTGACTCCTCAGGGCAACGTTTTCGGTACCGGGGCCGTCATCATGGTGACGGCAGCCGCGTTGAGAGGGGTCACGATGGCGCTGAACACCCAACGGAGGGCACCGGTCCGAGTAGTCGACGGGCCGGACGGGCACGACGTGATCATCGAGGGGCGACTCGACATCCACACCGTGCCCGACATCCGCGACGCCATCCACGCGATCATCCCCCAGGGGCGCGGCGACATCCGCCTGCACCTGGCCGACGCCGAGATCGGCGACGCCACCGGCCTCGGCGTCCTCGTCCACCTGCACCGGCGGGCCACCCGCGCCGAGCGTCGACTCCTGCTCGTCGACCCGAGCGACCGCACGACGCGGCTCGTGCGCGGGTGCCGGCTCGACCGCATCCTCGCGCCGCGTCACGCCTCGTCCACTGTGGCGCCTCTCACCGCCTGAGCGTCTCCCCGGCGCGAGGGGCCGCCGCTACCGTCGAGCCATGTCCTCGACGGAGAGCGCCCCGCCCGCACCCACCCGGCCGCAGCGCGACCGGCCCTGGGTCATGCGCACGTACGCCGGGCACTCGAGCGCGGCCGCCAGCAACGCGCTCTACCGCCGCAACCTCGACAAGGGCCAGACGGGCCTGTCGGTGGCCTTCGACCTGCCGACGCAGACAGGGTACGACCCCGACCACCCGCTCGCCCGCGGCGAGGTCGGCAAGGTCGGGGTGCCGGTCAGCCACATCGGGGACATGGCGGCCCTCTTCGAGGGCATCCCGCTGCGGGCGATGAACACGTCGATGACGATCAACGCGACGGCGATGTGGCTGCTCGCGCTCTACCAGGTGGCGGCCGAGCGGCAGGCGCAGGAGGCGGACGAGGACCCGACCGAGTGGGTCCATGCCCTCGCCGGCACGACGCAGAACGACATCATCAAGGAGTACCTCTCGCGGGGGACCTACGTCTTCCCGCCGGGACCCTCGCTCCGCCTCATCACCGACCTCGTCGCGTACACGGTGCGCGAGATCCCCAAGTGGAACCCCATCAACATCTGCAGCTACCACCTGCAGGAGGCCGGCGCGACCCCCGTCCAGGAGATCGCCTTCGCGATGTCCACCGCCGTCGCCGTGCTCGACGCGGTGCGCGACTCGGGGCAGGTTCCGGCAGAGGAGTTCTCAGCGGTCGTCGCGCGAATCTCCTTCTTCGTCAACGCCGGCGTGCGGTTCGTCGAGGAGATGTGCAAGATGCGCGCCTTCGTCCGGCTGTGGGACGAGCTGACCACCGAGCGGTACGGCGTCGCCGACGAGAAGGCCCGACGCTTCCGGTACGGCGTCCAGGTCAACAGCCTCGGGCTGACCGAGGTGCAGCCGGAGAACAACGTCCAGCGGATCGTCCTCGAGATGCTCGCCGTGACCCTGAGCAGGGACGCCCGCGCCCGTGCCATCCAGCTGCCGGCGTGGAACGAGGCGCTCGGCCTGCCGCGGCCGTGGGACCAGCAGTGGAGCCTGCGCATGCAGCAGGTCCTCGCCTTCGAGTCCGACCTGCTCGAGTACGACGACCTGTTCACCGGCTCCGTCGTCGTCGAGCGCAAGGTGGACGAGCTCGTCGAGGGGGCGAGGGCCGAGATGGCCCGCATCGAGGGGATGGGCGGGGCCGTGGCCGCCGTCGAGTCCGGCTACATGAAGTCGGCCCTCGTCGCGTCGCACGCCGAGCGGCGTCGCCGCATCGAGGCGGGCGAGGAGGTCATCGTCGGCCTCAACCGCTTCGAGACGACAGAGCCCAACCCCCTCACGGCCGACCTGGGCACTGCGATCCAGACCGTCGACGCGTCCGTCGAGCAGGCGGCCGCCGACGCCGTGCGCACGTGGCGCGAGCAGCGTGACGCGGACACCGACGCCGCAGCCCGTGCCGTTGCGGCGCTGGAACGGCTTCGCGCCGACGCAGCGTCGGGCGTCAACCTCATGCCGGCCTCTCTCGAGTGTGCCCGCGCGGGGGTGACGACCGGTGAGTGGGCCGGCGCCCTGCGCGAGGAGTTCGGCGAGTACCGCGCTCCCACGGGCGTGTCCGGCTCCGTCGGCGTCGGTGGCGCCGAGCCGGGTGACGACCTTGCGCGCGTGCGGCGGCTCGTGGCCCGCACCGGTGAGGAGCTCGGCGAGCGGCTGCGGCTCCTCGTCGGCAAGCCGGGTCTCGACGGGCACAGCAACGGCGCCGAGCAGGTCGCCGTCCGCGCCCGCGACGCCGGCTTCGAGGTCGTGTACCAGGGCATCCGACTGACGCCCGAGCAGATCGTCGCCGCCGCGGTGGCCGAGGACGTGCACCTCGTCGGCCTGTCGATCCTCTCCGGCTCGCACATGGAGCTCGTGCCGGAGGTGCTGCGAGGCCTGCGCGAGGCGGGTGCCGGGGACGTGCCCGTCGTCGTCGGCGGCATCATCCCCGAGGCCGACGCCGCCGCACTGCGCTCGGCAGGGGTGGCGATGGTCTTCACTCCCAAGGACTTCGGGCTCAACGACATCATGGGCGAGATGGTCGGCGTCATCCGTGAGGCGCGCGGCCTGACCGCCGTCGAGGTCGCCCCCGCCTGACGCCCTGACCGTGGCCCCCACCTGGCGTAGCGTCAGGGCATGAGCGACCTGCAGTGTGCCGCCCGGATCGTCGTGGTCAACCCGCCCGGCCTGGCCGACGTCGGCTGGCTCGCCTCGGCGATCCACCTCGAGAAGGTCCAGGCGGTCTACGCCGCCGACGACGTGCCCGACACCGGCCCGGTGGAGTCGCTGGCCGACGACCTCGGCGTCCCCTCCCACCTGGCCCACGGCGACCTGTCCGACGGCTCCGAGGGCTTCAACGCGCTCGTCGACGTGCACCGCGGCGAGACCGTCGTCGTCGTGCGCGGGGGAGCGGACCCCGACCCGCTCCTGCTGCTCGTCGACGCCGACGGCGTGGCTCGCCAGCGGCTCGAGGGTCTGACGTGACACCGCTCGGTGCCGGCGGGCGAGGGCCGGCCGTCGGCAGCGTGGCGACGGTCGGCGACCTAGAAGAGGCGTGACTCGGCGTCGTCGATGCCCCTCAGAGCGTCGTAGTCGAGGACGACGCAGCGGATGCCGCGGTCCTCGGCGAGGGTGCGTGCCTGGGGCTTGATCTGCTGGGCGGCGAAGACCCCCGTGACGGGCGCCAGGTGCGGGTCGCGGTTCATCAGCTCGAGGTAGCGGGTCAGCTGCTCGACGCCGTCGATCTCGCCGCGTCGCTTGATCTCCACGGCGACGCTGGCGCCGCGGTCGTCCTTGGCGAGGATGTCGACGGGGCCGATCGCGGTCATGTACTCGCGGCGCACGAGCGAGAACCCGTGGCCGAGCGTGTGGATGTGCTCGGCGAGCAGGCGCTGCAGGTGCGCCTCGACACCGTCCTTGACGAGCCCGGGATCGACGCCGAGCTCGTGGGCGCTGTCGTGGAGCACCTCGTGGATGACCACGGTCAGGCGGTCCTCGGACCTGGCGTGCTGCACCCGCCACACCGCGACGACGCCGTCGGCGGCCTGTGACTCGTCGGGCTCGACCTCGGCCATGGTGCACGGCGGCGACATCCAGTTGAGCGGCTTGTAGGACCCGCCGTCGCTGTGGACGAGGACCGAGCCGTCGGCCTTGACGACGAGCAGCCGGGTCGCGAGCGGCAGGTGGGCCGTCAGACGGCCGTCGTAGTCGACGCTGCAGCGGGCAATGACGAGACGCACCCGGTCACCCTAGGGCAGGACGACCGGCGTGGGCAGCGTCACCCCCGCGGTGGGTGTGGGTGTCCGTGCGGCTCTGGGAGACTTCGACCCATGGCTCGTGAGTTCACCAAGGTGGGTGTCATCGGACTCGGCACCATGGGCGCCGGCATCGTCGAGGTCTTCGCCCGCAACGGCATCGACGTCGTCGCGGTCGAGGTCACCGACGAGGCGGTCGAGAAGGGCCGTGGCGTCCTCCAGCACTCGACCGACCGGGCCGTGGCGCGCGGCAAGCTCACCGAGGCCGAGCAGGCCGCCCTCGTCGGCCGGGTCCACTTCTCCGCCGACATGGCCGACCTCAAGGAGTGCCAGCTCGTCGTCGAGGCCGTGCCCGAGAAGCTCGAGCTGAAGAAGGAGATCTTCTCCCGCCTCGACACGATCGTCGCCGACGACGCCATCCTGGCGACGAACACCAGCTCGCTGCCGGTCACCGAGATCGCGGTGGCGACGATCAACCCCAAGCGCGTCGTCGGCATGCACTTCTTCAACCCGGCGCCGGTGCTCCAGTTCGTCGAGGTCATCAAGACCGTCATCACGAGCGACGAGACCTTCGCCGACGTCAAGGCGCTCGCCGAGCGGCTCGGCAAGAAGCCGGTCGTCGTCGGGGACAAGGCGGGGTTCATCGCCAACGCGCTGCTGTTCGGCTACCTCAACCACGCGGTGGCGATGTTCGAGAGCCGGTACGCCTCGCGCGAGGACATCGACGCCGCGATGAAGCTCGGCTGCGGCTACCCGATGGGCCCGCTCGCGCTCATGGACCTCATCGGCCTCGACACCGCCTACGAGATCCTCGACACGATGTACAAGCAGGGTCGCGACCGCCTCCACGCGCCGAGCCCGATCATCAAGCAGATGGTCACGGCCGGGCTCAGGGGCCGCAAGAGCGGGCGCGGGTTCTACACCTACGCCGAGCCGGGCAGCTCGCAGGTCGTCGACGACGCCCTGACGCCGGCGCCGGCCGAGACCTCCACGGCCGCGACGCGTCCGGTCCGCACGGTCGGCGTCGTCGGCTCGGGCACCATGGCCACCGGCATGGTCGAGGTCTTCGCCAAGGCGGGCCTGGACGTGACCTACGTCGCCCGGTCCGGGGCCAAGGTGGATGCCGTCCGTGCCGCGGTCGAGCGCAGCCTCGAGAAGGGCGTGCAGCGCGGGAAGCTCACCGAGGACGAGCGTGACGCCGCCCTCGGGCGCCTCCGGGGCACGACGCGGCTGGAGGACCTCGCCGACGTCGACCTCGTCGTCGAGGCCGTCGTCGAGGACCTCACCGTCAAGCGCGCCCTGTTCGAGAACCTCGACGAGATCTGCCGCCCCGGCGCGATCCTCGCCACGACGACGAGCTCGCTGCCCGTCGTCGAGTGCGCCGCCGCGACGACCCGCCCGCAGGACGTCGTCGGGATGCACTTCTTCAACCCGGCCCAGGTCATGCGGCTCGTCGAGGTGGTGCACACGGTGTCGACGGCCGACGACGTCGTGGCGACCGTGCAGCAGCTGTGCCGCAGCATCGGCAAGCACCCCGTCACCTGCGGCGACCGCGCCGGCTTCATCGTCAACGCGCTGCTGTTCCCCTACCTCAACGACGCCGTGAAGATGCTCGAGGCCAACTACTCGACCGCCGACGACATCGACACCGCGATGAAGACCGGCTGCGGGCTGCCGATGGGCCCGTTCGAGCTGCTCGACGTCGTCGGCCTCGACGTCTCGCTCGCCATCGAGCGCGAGCTCTACCTCGAGTTCCGCGAGCGCGGCTACGCCCCGGCGCCGCTGCTCGAGCACCTTGTCACGGCCGGCTACCTCGGCCGCAAGACGGGTCGCGGGTTCCGCACGTACGCCTGAGACCTACGCTGGGTCCATGCCCTCGCGCCGTCGCCCCAGCAAGCACACGCGCGAGCACGTGCCGCTCGACGTGACGCGCATCCAGGGCGGGTCGACGCGGGAGGAGTCCTACGCCGGTGGCCGGTGGACCGTGCGGTCGGTGAGCGGGGCGTCGGCGACGCGTCCGTACCTGTGCCCGGGGTGCCAGCAGGACATCCCGCCGGGGGTGCCCCACGTCGTCGCGTGGCCGGCCGACGGCGTCGGCGGGGTCGGTGACCGTCGACACTGGCACACGGGCTGCTGGCAGCGTCGCGACGCGCGGCCCTCCGGGAACGCCTACCGCTGAGCATCTCGGCTCGACGGGCCGGCCCTCACCGTCGACCACCGGACGAGTCGAAGGGGCTCAGGCGTCGAGGACCGGGGCGAGCTCCCGGGCCACGACCCGCAGGGGAGCGGTGTCGCGCTGGGCGCGGGCCAGCAGGATCGCGCCCTCGAGCGCGCAGAGCATGAGGGTCGACAGGGCCTCGGCCCGACGCCGAGGGCGGCCCAGGTCGACGAGGGCGGCGGTCAGGGGGGCAGCCCAGGTCTCCAGGGCCGCCTGGGCGGAGCGGCGGACACGATCGTTGGTGTCCGCGCAGTCGACGACCGCCCCCGCCACGGGGCAGCCGCGTTCGAAGTCCCGGGCCGCGAGGTCGGCGACCCAGTCGTCGACGACGGCCCGGAACAGGCGGCTCGGCGTCGGGCGCCGCAGCCGCCCGACGTGGTACTCGACGCGGGTGGCGGCCCAGGCACCGGACCACTGCAGCGCCTCCGCGAGGAGCTGGTCCTTGCCGCCGGGGAAGTAGTGCTGGAGCGAGCCTCGCGGCGCTCCGGCGTCGGCGACGACCTGGCGCAGCCCGGTGGCCGTCACCCCGGCTCGGCGTAGGTGCTGTGCCGCCTCGTAGACGATCCGCTCGCGTGGCGCCGGCTGGTGCATGGGTCCTCCTGAGAGACGGCATCGTACGCCGCAACTATGACGCGTGTCATGATGTCGGCACCTACTATGACAGGTGTCATAATGAACGAGCCGGGAGGCGCCATGCAGCGGATCGGGTTCATCGGACTGGGAATCATGGGCAGGCCCATGGCGACGAACCTCCTGCGCGCGGGCCTGCCGCTGGTGGTGTGGAACCGCTCGCCGCGCCCTGCAGCGGAGCTGGCCGCCCTCGGCGCCGTCGTGTGCGAGTCGCCGGCCGCGGTCTTCGCCAGGAGCGAGGTCGTGCTGCTCATGCTCGCGAACGAGGAGGCTGTCGACGAGGTGCTGCGGCGCGGCACCCCGGCGTTCGACGCCGCGGTCGCCGACCGCACCCTCGTGCACCTCGGCACCACCTCCCCGCAGTTCTCCGCGGCCCTCGCCCGGGACGTCGAGCGTGCCGGAGGACGGTACGTCGAGGCGCCCGTCTCGGGCTCTCGCGTGCCGGCCGAGCGTGGCGAGCTCGTCGGGCTCGTCGCCGGAAAGGACGACGCCGTCGAGCAGGTCGAGCCGCTCCTGCGCCACCTGTGCCGCGCGGTTCTGCGCTGCGGCCCGGTGCCGAAGGGCTTGGGCACCAAGCTCGCCGTCAACCTCTACCTGTGCACGATGGTGGCCGGGCTCGCGGAGGCCCACCACCTCGCGGCGGCGATGGGTCTCGAGCTCGCGGCGTTCCGCCGGGCGCTCGATCTCGGCCCCATGGCGAGCGACGTGTCGACCCTCAAGCTCGCCAAGCTCGCCGACCGGGACTTCGAGGCCCAGGCGGCGGTCCGTGACGTCCACACCAACACCCGGCTCGTCGCCGAGGCGGCTCGTGCGGTGGGTGCGGTGAGCCCGCTGCTCGACGTCACCCGCGAGCTCTTCCGCGAGACCGAGGAGTCGGGCGCGGGAGCGCTGGACATGGCAGCCGTCGTCACCGCGCTCGAGGCGAGGGACGGGATCGGCCCCGCCTGCGGCGCCTCTCGCCCGAAGGAGACCTGATCCCGGGGGTGCCTCAGCCCGGCGGCCGGCTCACGAGCACCTGCTCGCGCAGGATGTCCGCGTGCCCGCAGTGCTGCGCGAGCTCGCGCAGGACGTGGAGGTGGACCCACCGCAGCGGCAGCGGCCCGAGCCGGTAGCCCGTGAGGACGTCGTCGAGACCGAGGTGTGCCGTGGCGCGCGCCGACGCCTCGCACGCCTTCCGGTGGGCCTGCACGACCGAGGCCACCGAGTCGTCGTCGCTGAGCAGGAAGGAGTCCTCCGACCGCTCCGGGATGCCGATCTCGGCGCGGGTGCGTCCGGTCAGGGCGTGGTCGAACCACACCTTCTCGACGTACGTCGCGTGCTTGACGAGGCCGAGCAGCGTCGTGGCCGACGGCACGAGCGAGCGCCTCGCCTCCTGCTCGCTCAGGCCCGTGAGCGTCTCGCGCAGGGCCGTGCGGTGCTCGTCGAGGAACCGCTCGCTCTGCTCCCGGGCCGGCGCGTCGATGACCTCGCGGACGAACGTCGTGGGCAGCGTCATGGCCCGAGCCTGCCACGTGACGGCACGCGAGGGGGCCGGTCCACCCCTGCGGTGGACCGGCCCCCTCGTGCGGGGACCGATGCGGCTTACTGGTTGCGGAAGCGGTTGATGGCCTCCTCGAAGCCGGCGCGCTTGTCGGGGTTCGTGACGCCGAGCCCGGCCTGCGGGGCGAGCGTCAGGACACCGACCTTGCCCTGGTGGGCGTTCTGGTGCACGTCGAGGGCAGCCTGCCCCACCTCGTCGAGCGCGTACGTCTTGCTCAGCGTCGGGTGGATGAGCCCGCGGTTGACCAGCTCGTTGGCCTCCCACGCCTCGCGGTAGTTGGCGAAGTGCGAGGAGACGATGCGCTTGAGGTTCATCCACAGGTAGCGGTTGTCGTACTCGTGCATGTAGCCCGACGTCGAGGCGCACGTGACGATGGTGCCGCCCTTGCGAGCCACGTAGACGCTGGCGCCGAAGGTCTCGCGGCCCGGGTGCTCGAAGACGATGTCGACGTCGTAGCCGCCGGTCAGCTCGCGGATGCGCTTGCCGAGGCGCTGCCACTCCTTCGGGTTCTGCTCGGTTCCGTCCTCGTTCCAGAACCGGTAGCCCTCGGCCGAGCGGTCGATGATGAGCTCGGCGCCCATGGCGCGGCAGATCTGCGCCTTCTCCGGCGAGGACACGACGCAGATCGGGGTGGCGCCACCGGCGAGGGCCATCTGCGTGGCGTAGGAGCCGAGACCGCCCGACGCGCCCCAGATGAGGACGCGGTCTCCGAGCTTCATGGCAGCGCCGTGCTTGGAGATCAGCTGCCGGTAGGCGGTCGAGTTGACGAGCCCCGGTGAGGCGGCCTCCTCCCACGTCAGGTGGTCCGGCTTCGGCATGAGCTGGTTGGCCTTGACGACGGCGAGCTCGGCGAGGCCTCCGAAGTTCGTCTCGAAGCCCCAGATCCGCTGCTGCGGGTCCATCATCGTGTCGTCGTGACCCTCGGCGTCCTCGAGCTCGACCGACAGGCAGTGGGCCACGACCTCGGTCCCGGGCTTCCACTTGGTGACGCCGGGGCCGACCCGGAGGACGACGCCGGCCAGGTCGGAGCCGACGACGTGGTAGGGCAGGTCGTGCCGCCGCGCGTACTCCGACGTCCGCCCGTAGCGCTCGAGGAAACCGAACGTCGAGACCGGCTCGAAGATCGAGGTCCACACCGTGTTGTAGTTGATGGCGCTGGCCATGACGGCGACGAGGGCCTCGCCGGGGGCGAGCTCGGGGACCGGCACCTCGTCGATGTGCAGGGACTTGCGGGGGTCCTTGTCGCGGGTGGCGATCCCCTCGAACATGCCGACCTCGTCCTTGTGGACGGTCGCCCCCCGATAGGCCTGCGGGATCTCGAGGGCCGCGTAGGTCTCCCGGGTGCGGTCGCCGGAGAGGATGGCGTCGCGGATGGCCTGCATGTCAAAGGTCCTTACGTCGCAGCGTCATTGGTCACCTGGTTGCACAAGGTCCTGCTCGCCGTCGCCGGCTCGTGACCCGACGGTAGCCACGGTGCCGGAAGGCGGCGTCCCGGGTGAGACGCCCACCACAGGTGACCTGGGTCACGGGTCGCGCGGCCACTCACGCCTCGGCCCCGCCGAGCAGCGTCGAGACGGTGACGAGCTCGTAGCCGTCCGCGCGCAGGCGTTCGACGATCCGGGGCAGCCGCTCGATGGTGATGAGGCGGTCGGACGAGCCGGTGTCGTGGGCCAGCACGATGCTCCCGGGCCGCACGAGGGACGCGAGGTCCTCGACGATGCCGTCGGGGTGGGCGGCGACGAGGTCCTCGCGGGCCTGCGCCGACCACAGTACGGTCGTCAGCCCGAGCTCGGCCGCCGCGAGCACGGCCGCACCGCCGAGGTGGCCGTACGGCGGCCGGAAGAGCGTCGGCGCGACGCCCCACGCCGCCTGCATCGCCTCGCTCGTGCGGCGGATCTCGTCCCGGCACCGGTCGTAGCCGAGCCGGGCGAGGTCCCGGTGCTCGTAGGTGTGGTTGGCCAGCTCGTGGCGGCCCACGCTCGACCGGTGGACGACCGCGTGGTCGCGCACGTTGCGCCCGAGGCAGAAGAACGTCGCGGGCGCGTCGGCGGCCTCGAGCGCGGCGAGCACCTTCGGGGTCCAGTCGGGGTGCGGTCCGTCGTCGAAGGTGAGGGCGACGCGTCGCGCGGTCGGGTCCCCGCTCCACACGACGCTGCCGGACGCGACCCCCGGGGCGCCGCGGTCCGGGCGGACGCCGCTCGCGGGGCTGCCGTAGAACGGCAGGGGCGTGTTCTCGGCCAGCCGGTCGGTGACGGTCCGGGCCGACACCGCCCCCACCGCGCCGACCGCCACGCCGGCCCCGCCGGTGATCGCCCGCCGCCGCGAGATGTCCATGGCCGGATGCTACGGCGGCCGGATGCGAACCCGGCGTGGCGCCGTCGCGGCTCTGGCACACTGACGCCGCCACGAGAGGGGGCGGTGATGCGGCGGGTCGCGACGACGGCTGCGGCGGCGACGGCGGCCGCGGTGCTCTCGCTCGGCCTCGTGCTGCCCCAGGTCGTCCACCCGGAACCGCTGCCGACGCTGCGCAACGGGGCCGACTGGCGGGACCGGCCGCCCTTCGTCCCGGCCTCGCTGGGCAGCCGCCTCCTGCGCCCCGTGGAGGACGCCGCCTGGCTGGCGCGGGGCGGGGCGCCGCTCGAGCCGAGCCGGCGCCGTCTCGTCGCCGGTGCGCTCGCCGACCTGCACGGGCTGACCCGCGACACCGGGGCCGTGGCCGCCGGGCCCGACGCGCCGTGGGCCTACGCCTGGCCCCGCGACAGCGCCTTCGTCGCGGCGGCGTACGCCGTGTCCGGGCACGAGGACGACGCATGGCGGGTGTGGCGCTTCCTCGCCCGTGTCCAGCGCCGGGACGGAGGCTTCGAGGCGCGCTACCGGCTCGACGGCTCGGGACCGCCCGACGACCGACCGCCCCAGACCGACGGTGCCGGCTGGGTCCTCTGGGGCCTCGACGCCACCCGTACCGGCACGGGCGCCCGCGTGCTGCCGGCCGACCTGCGAGCCCTGCGGGACCGAGCCGTGCGCTTCGCCCTCGACCAGACAGCCGACGGCCACCGCCTGCCCGAGCCCACGCCCGACTACTGGGAGGTGCCCGAGGGGCGTGTCACCCTCGGTACCGCCGCGCCGCTGGCTGCAGGTCTCGAGGCCGCGGCCAGGAGCCTTGCTGCAGAAGGCAGCTCGACGGCTGCGGCCCGGTGCTCAGCGGCCGCCGCGCGGCTCCGTGCGCTCGTGCGCTCGACGTTCGGCCCGACCTATGAGCGGCACGGCTCCTCCGGCGGTCTCGACGCCGCCGTGGCGATGCTCATGCCGCCGTTCGCCACGCTCGACGACGCCGCCGCCGTGCGCGCCTGGGAGCGCTACCCGGTCCTCGCGCTGCGTGAGGCCGGCGGGCTGGCACCGGGTGCGGGCTGGAAGTCCGACGGGGTGTCGTGGACCCCGGAGACCGCGCTCGTCGCGTACACGGCAGCCGCGTCCGGACGCGTCGAGCTGGCCGAGCGCTGGCTGGGCTGGCTGGAGGGCCACTGCACCGCATGGGGCAGCCTGCCGGAGAAGGTGCTCCCCGACGGGCGGCCGGCGGGGCCGGCACCGCTGGCCTGGACCGCCGCGCTCGTCGTCCTCACCGAGCACGAGCTCGAGAGCCGGCAGGCCGTCCTCCCCGCCGGCTGAGCGTCAGTGCGCGCCCGCGGGCTCGACGAGCTCGACGAGCACGCCGCCGGCATCCTTGGGGTGGATGAAGTTCACCCTGCTGTCGCTCGTGCCGCGCCTCGGGGCGTCGTAGAGCAGACGCAGCCCGCGCTCGCGCAGCGTCGTGCACACGGCGTCGATGTCGCTGACGCGGTAGGCCAGCTGCTGGATGCCCGGGCCGCTGCGGTCGAGGAACCTCGCGATCGTCGACTCCGGCGACAGGGGCGCCAGCAGCTGGATGCAGGACCCGGAGTCGCCGACGCCCATCATCGCCTCGCGAACGCCCTGCTCCTCGTTCGTCTCCTCGTGGAGCATCGTCATGCCGTACGTGTCGCGGTAGAACGCGATGGCGGCGTCGAGGTCGGGCACCGCGATGCCGACGTGGTCGATGTGCGTGAACAGGGGACCGGTCAACGTGCTCATGGCGACCAACGTAGGACCCGGTCCCACGGGGCAGAAGCGACGGCACGTGTGCGCTTGGTCATGCCCGGCGGGGGTGCCCGGATGCCGAGACTAGAGTGATGAGGACATCCCCGATGACGTTGGAGAGGCTCTTCCCATGACTTCTGACCGTCCCACCTCGGTGATCGTCGCCGGAGCCCGGACCCCGATGGGCCGGCTGCTCGGGTCGCTCAAGGACTTCTCCGGGGCCGACCTCGGCGGCATCGCGATCAAGGGCGCGCTGGAGAAGTCGGGCGTCGCGCCCGAGCAGGTCGAGTACGTCATCATGGGCCAGGTGCTCCAGGCCGGTGCCGGCCAGATCCCGGCCCGCCAGGCCGCGCACGCCGCGGGCATCCCGCTGACCGTGCCGGCCCTGACGATCAACAAGGTCTGCCTCTCGGGCATCAACGCCATCGCCATGGCCGACCAGCTGATCCGGGCGGGAGAGTTCGACGTCGTCGTGGCCGGCGGCCAGGAGTCGATGACGAACGCCCCGCACCTCATGACGAAGTCGCGCGAGGGCTACAAGTACGGCGACGTGACGGTGCGTGACCACATGGCCCACGACGGCCTGTGGGACGCCTTCACCGACCAGGCGATGGGAGCCCTGACCGAGCAGGCCAACACCGGCGCCCAGGCCTTCACGCGCGAGGAGCAGGACGAGTTCTCGGCGCGCAGCCACCAGCTGGCAGCCAAGGCCTGGAAGGACGGCGTCTTCGACGACGAGGTCGTCGCCGTGTCGATCCCGCAGCGCAAGGGCGACCCGGTCGAGTTCAAGAACGACGAGGGCATCCGGGCCGACACCACGGCGGCCTCGCTGTCCGGCCTGCGTCCGGCGTTCGCCAAGGACGGCACCATCACGGCGGGCTCGGCGTCGCAGATCTCCGACGGCGCCGCGGCGGTCGTCGTCATGAGCCGCACGAAGGCCGAGGAGCTCGGCCTGTCGTGGGTCGCGGAGATCGGGGCCCACGGCGTCGTCGCCGGCCCGGACTCGACGCTCCAGCAGCAGCCGGCGCGCGCCATCGCCAAGGCCTGCGAGAAGGAGGGCATCACGCCCGCCGACCTCGACCTCGTCGAGATCAACGAGGCGTTCGCCGCCGTCGGTCTGGCCTCGGCCAAGGAGCTCGGCATCGACGTCGAGAAGGTCAACGTCAACGGCGGCGCCATCGCGCTCGGCCACCCCATCGGCATGTCGGGGGCCCGCATCGCTCTGCACCTCGCGCTCGAGCTCCGGCGCCGCGGCGGCGGGGTCGGCGCGGCCGCGCTGTGCGGTGGTGGCGGGCAGGGCGACGCCCTCATCGTCCGCGTGCCGAAGACCGCCTGACGCGTCCGCGTCGCGACGAGCCGAGCCGCGCCACCCGTGAGTCCGCGCCGCACCGTCGACGTCCCCGCCCTGGTCGACTCGGCCCGGGCGGGGTCCCCGCGCGCCGTCGCGCGCCTCATCTCGCTCGTCGAGGACCGCCACGAGGCGCTGCGCGAGGTGATGGCCGCGCTCGCGCCGCGCTCCGGCAGCGCCTGGGTGATCGGCCTCACCGGTTCGCCCGGCGTCGGGAAGTCGACGACGACGACGGCGCTCGTCGGGGCGTTCCGCGAACGCGGCCTACGGGTCGGTGTCCTCGCCGTCGACCCGAGCTCGCCGTTCTCCGGGGGCGCCCTGCTCGGCGACCGCGTCCGGATGCAGGACCACGCCCTCGACCCGGAGGTCTACATCCGCTCGATGGCCTCGCGCGGCCACCTCGGCGGCCTGTCGTGGGCGACGCCCCAGGCCATCCGCGTGCTCGACGCCGCCGGCTGCGACGTCGTGCTCGTCGAGACGGTCGGGGTCGGCCAGTCGGAGGTCGAGATCGCCGGCCTGGCCGACACGTCGGTCGTGCTCCTCGCACCGGGCATGGGCGACGGCATCCAGGCCGCGAAGGCCGGCATCCTCGAGATCGGCGACGTCTTCGTCGTCAACAAGGCCGACCGCGACGGCGCCGACGCGACCGTTCGCGACCTGCGCCACATGATCTCCCTCGGCGACCGGACGGAGCCCGGGCTGTGGCGACCCCCCGTCGTCAAGACCGTCGCCGCGCAGGGGACCGGCGTGGACGAGGTCATGGAGGCGCTCGACAAGCACCGCGCCTTCGTCGAGGAGAACGGGGAGCTCGCGCGTCGTCGCGAGCGACGCGCGGCCGACGAGGTCCAGGCGATCGCCCTCGCCGACCTCCGTTCGCGCTTCGCCCAGCTCGGTGGGCGGGCGGACCTCGCATCGCTGGCACAGGAGGTCGTGGCCGGGCGGCTCGACCCCTACGCGGCGGCGGACCGGCTCGTCGCCCACCTCGACGACTGAGGCCGGTCTCCGCGGTCTCCGCGGTCTCCGCGCCGCGGTAATTGCGTTGTGGGCGCCCGCCCCACGGTGTCACCGTCGAGGCATGGACATCATCCCGCTCGACCGCGACGACGACGTCGTGGTCAAGGAGCTGTACGGCATCGCCTCGCGCGTCGATGCCGTGTCGCGCGTGCACCCCGTGCGGCGCACGCCCGAGGAGTTCGCCAAGTGGCTGCGCTTCGACTTCCCGGGCGAGCGTACGGAGGGCGCCGTGGCCGTCGTCGACGGCTCCCCGGTCGGGTGGTCGCAGCTGTACTTCCCCGAGCGCGAGAACCTCGACAAGTGCTGGGCCGAGCTGCGCGTCGACCCCGAGCACCGTCGCGCCGGTCACGGCGGTGCTCTGCTCGCGTGGAGCGAGGAGCGGGCGCGCGCCGGTGACCGCGCCATGCTCCTGGCCGAGGTGTTCGTGCCCGAGGGCCGTGACGACCACCCCGACCGCGCCTTCGCGGAGAAGCGTGGCTACCACGTCGCGAGCACCGAGATCGTCCGGTGCCTGTCGCTGCCCGTCGATGCCGAGGTCATGGACCGCGAGCGCGACCGTGCCGCCACAGCCATGGGCGAGGCGTACGAGGTGCGCGTCTACACCGGCGGCGTGCCGCAGGAGCTGCGCCAGGGCGTGTGCGACGCGTCGAACCGGCTCATCCTCGACGCGCCCACCGGCGACGTCGACTTCGAGCCGGAGTCGCAGACGGTCGAGGACTACCAGACGATGCTCGAGCACCACGCCAGTGTCGGCGACACCCTCCTGACCGCCGTCGCCGTCCACCGGGACACCGGTGCCGTCGCCGCCTACACCGACCTCAACGTGCCGCCGTCGGACCCGGACGTCGTCCACCAGTGGGGCACGCTCGTGCTCCCGGAGCACCGCGGCCACCGGCTGGGCACGGCGGTCAAGGTCGCCAACCTCGACCTGCTCGCCGAGCAGTTCCCGCAGCGCACGCGCGTGCAGACGATGAACGACGAGCAGAACCCGTGGATGGTCCGGATCAACGTCGACCTCGGCTTCCGCATCACCGAGAAGGCCCACTCGATGCGCAAGGACCTCTGAGCGCAGGCCGTGACGCGGCGGCATACGGTGGGCGCATGCTGATCGCCTTCTCCGTCGCACCCACCGTCGCCGCCGACGACACCGGTTCGGTGAGCGACGCCGTCGCCTCGGCCGTCCGCGTCGTCCGCGAGTCCGGGCTGCCGCACCGCACCGACGCGATGTTCACGACGGTCGAGGGGGAGTGGGACGAGTGCATGGCCGTCGTCAAGCGCTGCTGCGACGTCATCGCCGAGGTCTCGCCGCGCGTCGGGCTCGTCCTCAAGGCCGACATCCGGCCCGGGTTCACCGGTGAGCTCGACGGCAAGCTCGAACGGCTCGAGGAAGCCATCGACCGCCAGGACGGCTGACCCACGGGCAGCTCCCGGCCGGTAGTGCCGACCGGGGTGCCCCGAGTGTCCGGCTATGTCCGCGGGCGCGTCGGACTCGATTTGTGGTGACGCGCCGACTCGTGCGTAACTTGACGGTGGCCGCGCCCGTGTCGGCCGTCCGACGTCCCGTGGCTGCCCGAGCGGCCCGGGGCCTCGGCGGCCCGTGTCGGTCACCGTCCGGTCCTCCCGAGTCCCGAAAGGTCTCTCCATGCCACGCCCCGCGACCCGTCGCCGCGTCCTGGCCGCCGCCCTCGCCTCCGTCGCGATGCTGTCCGCGTGCACCGGAAACGCCGACGACGGCAGCGACGGGACCGGTGCCTCCGAGACCCCCGCGGTCTCGGTCGACACCGCCGGGTCGACCGTGTCGAGCGCCGTGTCGGCCGTCGCCACCTCGATGCTCGACGGCTCTCCCGCGGGTGCGGCCGCGCGCGAGAAGGCGTGGACCGGCGCCGCCCTCGAGTCGGCGAACGCCTTCGCCAAGACGCTCGGCGGCCGGACCGCGGCAGAGAAGGCCGAGGCCGAGCTGTCGACGACGGGGGCCAAGGT
Source organism: Monashia sp. HAY1-2A (assembly GCF_056755315.1). Classification (NCBI taxonomy): domain Bacteria; kingdom Bacillati; phylum Actinomycetota; class Actinomycetes; order Micrococcales; family Intrasporangiaceae; genus Intrasporangium; species Monashia sp. HAY1-2A. Next base: position 32,535 of record NZ_JBNDHY010000007.1, on the reverse strand, counting down.
GCTCGGCGTCTCCCGGCAGGGCGACAAGCCGGTCCAGATCCTGGCCCAGACGACGCTGAAGAAGACCGGTGCGGCGGTGCTCGTCCTCCTCGTCGCCGACAGCCGGAGCGGGCCGTTCAAGGCCGCGGCGGTCACCCCGATGCTGCCCGACGCCAAGCTGGACGCGCTCGACCCGACGACCGACGGCTCGGCGGCCGTCGCCGCCGGCAAGGGCCTGGTCGCCGCGCCCGACGACGTCGTCGCCGCCTTCGCCTCCTCGGTGCAGTTCCCGGACCCGGTGGCCTCCAAGCTGCTCGCCGACGACCCGCTGACCGAGCAGCTGCGCCAGTCGGCCCGGGCCCAGGCCCAGGCGCTGAACAACCAGGGCTCCTTCACCCAGAAGCACGAGCCCAAGGGGGTCATCGGCGGGCTGCGCCTCAAGGACGGCCAGGGCGCGATCGTGTTCGCCCACCTCGTGCGCCACGACGCCATCGCGATGCGCACGCCGATGAAGCTCAAGCCGGCCAAGGACCTCACCCTCCTGACCGGCATCAAGCAGATCACCACCGAGGCCGACCTGACCTCGAACGAGATCGTCGCCTTCGTCATCCCTGCCTCCGGCCAGGCCCGCGTCGTGGCCTCCTCGGACCAGCTCGTCGACGGCACGGGCCGGTGAGGCAGGATTGATCCATGAGCCAGCAGCCATTCACCGCAGCAGCACTGCGCGGTGCCGTCGACCTCTCGTCGCTCAAGCGTCCGGCCCCGCCGGCTGGCCCCGGCTCCGCCGCGGCCGCCACCTCGACGGACGCTGCCGGCGTCGTCGTCGAGGGCACTGACGCGGCGGTCCGCGACATCGTCGGGGCGAGCGCCCGCTTCCCCGTCGTCATGGTCCTGTGGTCGCCCCGGCTGCAGGAGTCGGCCGACTTCGTCGCGACGTTCGCGGCGGTGGCCCGGCGCTACGCCGGGCGTTTCCAGCTCGTCACCGTCGACGTCGACGCCAACCCCGGCATCCTGCAGGCCTTCCAGGTGCAGGCCGTCCCGGTGAGCTTCGCGTTCGTCCAGGGCCAGCCCGTGCCGCTCTTCGAGGGTGTGCAGCCCGAGGCCCAGGTCACCGCCGTCGTGGACCAGGTGCTCGCCCTCGCGGCGCAGCACGGCGTCACCGGCACGGTGCCGGGCGCCGGGGAGGCCCCGGTCGAGCAGGACGCCGTCGAGGAGCAACCGCTGCCGCCCCTGCACCAGAAGGCGTTCGACGCCATCGAGGCCGACGACCTTGACACTGCGGCCGAGGCCTACCGCGAGGCGCTGGCGCAGAGCCCCGCCGACACCGACGCCAAGATCGGCCTCGCCCAGGTCGGACTGCTCCAGCGCACCCGGGGTGCCGACCTGCAGGAGGCGCGCGCCGCCGCGGCCGCGGCCCCGACCGACGTCGACGCCCAGATCCTCGTTGCCGACCTCGACGTCCTCGGCGGCCACGTCGAGGACGCGTTCGCGCGCCTCGTCGACACGGTGCGGGTCACGGCCGACGCCGACCGCAACCGGGTCCGCGAGCACCTCGTCGAGCTCTTCGAGCTCGTCGGCACCTCCGACGAGCGCGTCGCGCGGGCCCGCAAGGCCCTGATGAGCGCCCTGTTCTGAGTCGGCTGCTCAGTCCGTCGGAGCGGTCCGGACGAGCGACTCACCGAGCCGCTCGACCACCTCGGCCGACGTGCCGGCCAGGGCCTCGGCGTCCCCGGTCTCGGGCGGCGTCGTGACCCAGAGGCCCCAGCCCGGCGTGGCGGGGTCGATGCCGGCGCCGACGACCACGAGGTGCACCGGCTCCGGCGCAGCCAGGTCGAGGTAGTCCTCGAGGAGGTCGCCCTCCACACGGTCGGCGACGACGACGTCGTAGCCCTCGATGAGGTAGGTCTCGGCGACCGCGAGCCCGGCCGACCACCGGAGCAGCCGGCGGCGCACGTGGGCGAGGTCGCCACCCGCCGGGACCGGTTCGGCCCAGGCCCCGCCGACGAGCATGGCGTCGAGCACCCGGCCCTCGACGACGACGGCCCCGCCGAGCCGTTCCCCGACAGCACGGGCCAGGCGACCGAGGCCTGACGCGTCCGCCCCGGTCACGAGGACGAGGCGACCGTGAACCTCACCGGCGCCGTCCCCGCCCGCGGGGCCGGCACCGGGCGATCCGGCATCGGTCATCCGCCGAGCGCCGCCGACACGACGTCGCGGGCCTCGGCCTGCACCTGGGCGAGGTGCTCTGCGCCCTTGAAGGACTCGGCGTAGATCTTGTAGACGTCCTCGGTGCCGGACGGGCGGGCGGCGAACCACGCGCTCTCGGTGGTCACCTTGAGCCCGCCGATCTTCGCGTCGTTGCCCGGCGCCGAGGTGAGCTTGCCGGTGATCGACTCTCCCGCAAGTGACTGCGCGGTGACGTCGTCGGGCGACAGCGCCGCCAGCTTGGCCTTCTGCTCCCGGTCGGCCGGGGCGTCGATGCGGGCGTAGGCCGGCGAACCGAAGCGCTCGGTCAGGTCGGCGTAGTGCTGGCTCGGCGTGCGGCCCGTGACGGCGAGGATCTCCGAGGCCAGCAGGGCCAGGAGGATGCCGTCCTTGTCGGTGGACCACACGCTGCCGTCGGTGCGCAGGAAGCTCGCGCCGGCCGACTCCTCCCCGCCGAACCCCACGGAGCCGTCGAGCAGGCCCGGCACGAACCACTTGAAGCCGACCGGCACCTCGAGCAGGGTGCGGCCGAGCTCGCCGGCCACGCGGTCGATCATCGAGGAGGACACGAGCGTCTTGCCGATGGCGGTGCCCTCGCCCCAGCCCGGCCGCGCGCCGCCGTAGAGGTAGCGGATCGCCACGGCGAGGTAGTGGTTGGGGTTCATCAGCCCGGCGTCCGGGGTGACGATGCCGTGGCGGTCGGCGTCGGCGTCGTTGCCCGTCGAGATGTCGTAGTCGTCCTTGGCGCCGATGAGCGAGGCCATCGCCGAGGGCGAGCTGCAGTCCATGCGGATCTTGCCGTCCCAGTCGAGCGTCATGAACGCCCACTGCGGGTCGACGCGCGGGTTGACGACGGTGAGGTCGAGGCCGTGCCGCTCGGCGATCTCGCCCCAGTAGGCCACCGACGCGCCACCGAGCGGGTCGGCGCCGATGCGGACGCCGGCCTCTCGGATGCGGTCGAGGTCGAGCACCGACGGGAGGTCGTCGACGTACGTGCCGAGGAAGTCGTAGGCGCCGGCCTCGGCACGGGCCTTCTCGAACGACACGCGCTTCACGCCGGACAGGCCCCCGCGGATGAGGTCGTTGGCACGCCGTGCGATGACCGAGGTGGCGTCGGTGTCGGCCGGTCCGCCGTGCGGAGGGTTGTACTTGAAGCCGCCGTCGGCCGGCGGGTTGTGCGACGGCGTGACGACGATGCCGTCGGCGAGACCGCTTGCGCCCGAAGCCTTTCCCCGGTTGGCCCTGAGGATCGCGTGGGAGACGGCGGGGGTGGGGGTGTAGCCGTCACGGTCGTCGACGAGCACCGTCACCCCGTTGGCGACGAGCACCTCGAGTGCCGAGCGCCACGCCGGCTCGGACAGGCCGTGGGTGTCGCGGCCGATGAAGAGCGGGCCGTCGAAACCCTGCGAGGAGCGGTAGTCGACGATGGCCTGCGTCGTGGCGAGGATGTGGTCCTCGTTGAAGGCGGTGCGCAGGCTGGAGCCGCGATGGCCGGACGTGCCGAACGCGACCTGCTGGTCGGGGTCGTCGACGTCGGGGTGGCCGTCGTAGTACGCGGCGACGAGCGCCTCGACGTCGACGAGGTCCTCGGGGCGGGCCGGCTGGCCCGCGCGCGGGTGGTTCATGAGGGGTCTCCGTTCGTCGTCGGGCGGTCGGCGTCCGGCTGGCCGCCGGCCGGAAGGGACTGGGCGGACGCCTCGCCCGCGCCACCGGTCGCAGCGGCCCCGACGGCCGGTTCCTGCACCGGCACGAGCCACACGGTGGAGAACCGGGGCACCGTGATCGCCGCCGAGAAAGGCTGGGAGTTCCACGGCTCGGCCGCGGCCTCGATGACCATGCCGGCGCTGCTCGGGGCGTCGGGGTGGTAGCCGGCGGTGTCGAGGACGACCTCCCAGCGCCCGCCGCGCGGCAGTCCGAGGCGGTAGTAGGGCTGCGTCTCGCCGCTGAAGTTCATGACGCACGCGACGGCGGGCGCGTCGGTGGCGCGGTCACCACGGCCGAACCGCAGCCACGAGAACGTGTTGTGGTCGGCGTCGTCGGCCTCGAGCCACTCGAACCCGGACGGGTCGTTGTCGAGCTCCCAGAGGGCACGGTGGTGCCGGTAGATGCCGTTGAGGTCCTTGACGAGGTTGTGCACGCGGTAGTGCAGCGGCTGCTCGAGCAGCCACCAGTCGAGGCTGCGGCCCTCCGACCACTCCGACTCCTGGCCGAACTCGCAGCCCATGAAGAGCAGCTGCTTGCCCGGGTGGCACCAGAGGTAGGCGAGGAAGGCACGCAGCGTCGCCACCTGCTCCTCGCGGGTGCCGCGCGACTTGCGCAGCAGCGAGCCCTTGCCGTGCACGACCTCGTCGTGGCTGATCGGCAGGACGAAGTTCTCGTCGAAGGCGTACATGAGGGAGAACGTCAGCTTGCCGTGCTCGTACTTGCGGTAGATCGGGTCCTGACCGAGGTACTTGAGCGAGTCGTTCATCCAGCCCATGTTCCACTTGAAGCCGAACCCGAGGCCGCCCTGGTCGGTCGCGCGGGTCACCCCCGGCCACGTCGTCGACTCCTCGGCGACGGTGACGATGCCGCCCTCGCGCTTGTACGCCGTGGCGTTGGTCTCCTTGAGCAGCTCGACGGCCTCGAGGTTCTCGCGGCCGCCGTCCTTGTTCGGCACCCACTGGCCCTCGCCGCGGGCGTAGTCGAGGTAGAGCATCGAGGCGACGCCGTCGACGCGCACACCGTCGGCGTGGAACTCCTCGAGCCAGTACAGGGCGTTGGCGACGAGGAAGTTGCGCACCTCGGGCCGGCCGTAGTCGAAGATGTTCGAGCCCCACTCCGGGTGCCAGCCGCGACGCGGGTCGGGGTGCTCGTAGAGCGGCAGACCGTCGAAGCGGGCCAGCGCCCACTCGTCGGTGGCGAAGTGCCCGGGAACCCAGTCGAGGATGACGCCGATGCCGGCCTTGTGCAGCTCGTCGACGAGGTGGCGGAACTCGTCGGGCGTGCCCCACCGCGAGCTGGGGGCGTAGTAGCCGGTGACGTGGTAGCCCCACGAGGGCACGTAAGGGTGCTCCATGACGGGCAGGAACTCGACGTGGGTGAACCCGAGGTCGCGCACGTAGTTGACGAGGTGCTCGGCCAGGCCGCGGTAGCCCAGCCCCTGGCGCCACGAGCCGAGGTGCACCTCGTAGACGCTCATCGGACCCTCGTGCGCGTTGCGGTGCCGCCGCTGCTCCATCCACTCGCCGTCGCCCCAGCTGTAGTGCGACTCGGTGACGATGGCCGCCTGCTTCGGCGCCACCTCGGTCATCCGGGCCATGGGGTCGCTCTTGAGCCGGACGAGCTCGTCGGGTCCCCGGACGGCGAACTGGTAGTTCATGCCCTCCTGGGCGCCGGGGATGAACAGCTCCCAGATGCCGCTCTGGCCCAGCGCGCGCATCGGGTGGGTGCGACGGTCCCAGCCGTTGAAGTCACCGATGACGTGGACCGCCTTGGCCCGCGGGGCCCACAGCGCGAACGACACGCCCCAGACCTCGCCGAGCGGGCCGGAGTACCGGCGCACGTGCGCGCCGAGGACCTTCCACAGCTGCTCGTGTCGCCCCTCTCCGACGAGGTGCCGGTCGACCTCGCCGAGGGTCGGGGCGAACCGGTACGGGTCGTCCTGCTCGTGCTCGACGCCGTCGCCGTACTCGACGAGCAGGCGGTAGTCGTGGGTCGTGCCGAAGTCGGGCGAGGTCATCGACCAGATGCCGTCGCGGACGTGCTGCAGCTCGACGTGGTCACCGGAGTCGAGCCGGGCGCGGACCCGGGTGGCGAAGGGGCGGAACGCCGTGATGGTGAGGCCCCCGGGCCCCATGTGGTGGCCCAGGAGGTCGTGCGGCTGGCCGTTGCGGGCCTGGAGGAACGCATCGATCGCCTGGTGGTCGAGGGTCGGGGTGCCGGTCGGGTGGTCGGTCACGAAGTGGCCTCCTCGCTGGTGAGCCGCTCGACGGCGTCGAGCGGGATGGGTAGCCACGAGGGGCGGTTGCGCGCCTCGTAGACCACCTCGTAGAGAGCCTTGTCGAGCTCGAGGGCCCGGACGAGCGTCGTGGCGTCGGGGCTCGGCTCGCCCGCCACCGACGCGTACCCCTCGAGGAAGGCGCTGCGACAGGCGGCCGCCCACGCCGTGGCGTCGACGGGGGCCTCGGCCAGCGCCACCGAGCCGGCGGCGTAGTCGAACGAGCGCAGCATGCCGGCGACGTCACGCTGGGTGAGGTCGGGCGCGACTCGCTCGGAGAGGGGGCGCAGCGGCTCGCCCTCGAAGTCGAGGGCCACCCAGCCGCGCTCGGGGACGTCGAGCACCTGCCCGAGGTGGTAGTCGCCGTGGATGCGTTGGAGCGCAGGCCACTCCACGTCGCGCACCGACTCGGCCACCCGACCGACGGCATCGGCGCGGGTCGAGAGGTCGGGCACGAGGGACGCCGCCGCGGCGTAGCGCTGCCGCATGGAGGCGACGAGCGCGGCGCGTGCCTCGGGCGTCGCCTCGGTCGTGCCGAGCGCGTGCGCGAGCGCGGCGTGGATCTGCGCGGTGACCACCCCGAGCTCGCGGGCCCGCGCCGTGAAGTCGGTGCCGGCCGCGGCGGCCACGAGGGCGACGCGCCACGCGTCCTCGACGCCGGGGATGAACTCCTGGGCGAAGGCGAGGTGGCCGTGCTCGACGCCGTCGCCCGCCGGAGCGTCCCACGCTCCGTGCAGGTTGCCGAACGCGCGGGGCACCCGGTCCGAGCCCTCCCGGGTCAGCGCGGACTGGACGACGACGTCGGGGTTGTCGCCGTCCTGGACCGTGCGGAACACCTTGACGATGAGGGGCTCGGCCGGCCCACCTCCGTCGGCGGTCATCCGGCAGATGATCGACGTGTTCGACTGCTCGCCGGTGAGGACCTTGGACGACTCGACGCTGCCGGCGACGTGCCCGGTCGCCGACCCGGTGGCTCGGGCGTTGCTGCCGACCGACGCCTGCGCGTCGTCGGACACGTCCGCGCGGAGGATGGTGCGCACGAGCTCGGACACGTACACCGGGTCGTGCGGGCCGTCGTACACCCACCGGGTGCCGAGCACGCTGTGCTCCATCGTGCCGAGGAGGGCGTGCTCGGCGCCCTCCAACGGCGCACCGCGGTAGGTGAGCGGAACCTGGTAGACGACGGGCGGCGAGGCGGCGTCGTCGGACAGCAGGAGCGTCTCCACGCCGACCGCGCCCGCCGGGTCCTCGAAGCGGAAGCCGCCGACCCGGCGCAGCTGCGGCACGTGGCCCTTGCCGTGGTACCAGCGCTGGCGCGGCATCCACGCGGTGACCATCTCGGTCTTGGTCGGGGTGATCGTGGCCCCCTTGTGGACGACGGCCATCAGCGGTAGTCCTCCTGTCCGCGCAGCTGGAGCCAGAAGAAGTCGCGCGAGCCGAGGGTCAGCGTCACGCGTCCGTCGGCGGCCACCCAGGGGAACCCGCTGCCGCCGAAGAGGTCGACGAGCGCCCGCCCCGAGAGCTGCTCGGGCAGCTGGATCGTCGCGGCCTGCGGGCGGCTGCTCAGGTTGTTGACGCAGAGGATGGCCTCGGCCGGGTCGTCGCCCTCGGCGTCCATCGAGCGGGTGAAGGCGAGGATGTGGTCGTTGTCGGCCGGGACGACGGTGAAGTCGCCGAGGCCGAAGACGGGGTGGCGGCTGCGCACCTGCAGCATCCCGCGCACCCAGTGCAGCAGCGAGGACGACGAGGCCATCTGCGCCTCGACGTTGACGTTGTTGTAGTGGTACACGAGGCTGCTGATGACCGGCAGGTAGAGCTTGCCGGGATCGACCGTCGAGAACCCGGCGTTGCGGTCCGGCGTCCACTGCATCGGCGTGCGGACGGCGTCCCGGTCGTTGAGCCAGATGTTGTCGCCCATGCCGATCTCGTCGCCGTAGTAGAGGCACGGCGATCCCGGCAGCGAGAGCACGAGGGCGTGGATGAGCTCGATCTCGGGGCGGCTGTTGTCGAGCAGCGGCGCGAGGCGGCGCCGGATGCCGATGTTGGCGCGCATCCGTGGGTCGGGCGCGTACCAGCCGTACATCGCCGCGCGCTCCTCGGGCGTCACCATCTCGAGCGTCAGCTCGTCGTGGTTGCGCAGGAAGGTGCCCCACTGGGTGCCCGAGGGGATCGCCGGGGTGTCGGCGAGGACGTCGATGATCGGCTGGGCCTTCTCCTCGCGCAGCGAGTAGTAGAGCCGCGGCATGACGGGGAAGTGGAAGCACATCTGGCACTCGGGCGCCTCGTCGGTGCCGAAGTAGTCGACGACCTCGGCCGGCGGCTGGTTGGCCTCGGCGAGGAGGATGCGCCCGGGGTACTCGGTGTCGACCATCGCGCGCAGCCGGGCCAGGAACTCGTGCGTCCGCGGCAGGTTCTCGCAGTTCGTGCCCTCCTCCTCGTAGAGGTAGGGAACGGCGTCGAGCCGGAAGCCGTCGATGCCGAGGTCCATCCAGAAGCGGACGACGTCGAACATCGCCTCCTGGACGGCCTCGTTCTCGAAGTTGAGGTCCGGCTGGTGGCTGAAGAAGCGGTGCCAGAAGAACTGCCGGCGCACCGGGTCGAAGGTCCAGTTCGACACCTCGGTGTCGACGAAGATGATGCGGGCGTCGTCGTAGCCCTCGTCGGTGTCGGACCAGACGTAGAAGTCGCCGTAGGGCCCGTCCGGCTCGGCCCGGCTCGCCTGGAACCACGGGTGCTGGTCGCTCGTGTGGTTCATGACGAGGTCGGTGACGATGCGGATGCCGCGGGCGTGCGCCTGGGACACGAGCTCGGTGAACTCCGGCAGGGTGCCGAACTCGGGCAGCACCGCCTTGTAGTCGGAGATGTCGTAGCCGCCGTCGCGCAGGGGGGAGGCGTAGAACGGCGGCAGCCACAGGCAGTCCACGCCGAGCCACTGGAGGTAGTCGAGCCGGCCGATGAGGCCGGTGAAGTCGCCCGCGCCGACGCCCTTGCTGTCGGCGAAGGCGCGCACGAGCACCTCGTAGAAGACCGCTTTGCGAAACCACTGGGGGTCGTGCTTCAGCCCCGGCTGGGAGAGGTTGAGTCCCTGCATGCGGTCAATGGCTCCTCACGCTGATGATGTGGACGGGTTCGGAGTCGGGGCCGAGGCGGACCCAGTTGTCCTGCCGCCACTGCCAGGTCTGGTTGGTGATGTGGTCGTGCGCGTCGAAGGTCGACCACGTCGCCATACCCATCGCCTCGAGGTCGAGGTGCACCCACGTCTCACGGGTGGCGTGCGGGTCGAGGTTGGCGACCACGAGGACGGTGTCGCGCTCGCCGGTCGCGCGGTCGACCCGGGTCTTGCTGAAGACGAGGACGTTGTCGTCCTCGGCCGAGTGGAAGTGCAGGTTGCGCAGCCACCGCAGCGCGGGGTGCCAGCCGCGGATCTCGTTCAGACGCTTGAGGTACCACGCGAGGGACCGGTCCTCGAGCGGGCCGCCGGGCTCGTAGAGGTACCACTGGCGGTCCTTGTACTCGTACTTCTCGTTGTCGATCTGCTCCTCGGCGCCGGGCCGGGCGACGTGCTCCATCAGCTCGTACCCGGCGTAGATGCCGTACGTCGGCACCATCGTCGCGGCGAGCGCCGCCCGCAGCTTCCATGCCGTGGGCCCGCCGTACTGCATGTACGGCGTGAGGATGTCGTGCGTCGTGGGCCAGAACGACGGGCGCATGTACGCGGCGCCCGTGGCGTCGGAGGCCAGCTCGCGGCCGTACTCCTCGAGCTCCCACCGCTGGTTGCGCCACGCGTAGTACGTGTAGCTCTGCTGGAAGCCGGCCTTGGCCAGCTCGTGCATCATGGCCGGCTTCGTGAACGCCTCGGAGAGCCAGATCGTCTCGGGGTACCGCTCGGCGACGTCGGCGATGAGCCACTGCCAGAACCGGACCGGCTTGGTGTGCGGGTTGTCGACGCGGAAGATCCGCACGCCGTGGTCGAGCCAGACCTGGATGACGCGCCGCACCTCGGCGTACGCCGAGGCGGGGTCGTTGTCGAAGTTCAGGGGGTAGATGTCCTGGTACTTCTTCGGCGGGTTCTCGGCGTAGGCGATGGTGCCGTCGGCCCGCGTCGTGAACAGCTCGGGGTGGGTCTGCACCCACGGGTGGTCCGGCGAGGCCTGCAGCGCGATGTCGAGCGCCACCTCGAGGCCGACGCGGCGGGCCTCGGCGACGAAGGCGTCGAAGTCCTCGAAGGTGCCGAGGTCGGGATGGATGGCGTCGTGGCCGCCGTCGGGCGAGCCGATGGCATAAGGGGATCCGGGGTCGCCGGGTTCGGCGGCGAGGCTGTTGTTGCGGCCCTTGCGCGCCGTCGTGCCGATGGGGTGGATGGGGGTCAGGTACACGACGTCGAAGCCCATGTCGGCGATCGCGGGCAGCCGCTCGGCGGCCGTGCGGAACGTGCCCGACACCCACTCACCGGTCTCCGGGTCGCGGCGTGCCCCCTCCGAGCGGGGGAAGATCTCGTACCACGCGCCGAAGAGCGCGAGCTCGCGTTCGACATGGAGGTGGTAGGTCGGCGAGGGGGAGACGAGCTCGCGCAGCGGCATGATCGCCGCCAGTCCCCGGATCTCCGGGGACGTGGCCGCGCCGAAGCGGTGGGCCGCGGGGCGGCGGGTGTCGGCGAGGGCGAGTGCGCCCCGGTCGATGTCCGACGCGTCGACGCCCTGGCCGCGGACCGCCTCGGCGAAGCGCTCGAGCACCTGGACGCCCTCGGCGCACATGAGGTCCTCGTCGACGCCGGCGGCGATCTTGATGCCGGCGTCGTGGACCCACGTCGCGTACGGGTCGGACCACCCCTCGACGCGGTAGGTCCACCAGCCCTCGCGGCCGGCCACGACGGTCGCGGACCACTCGGACGTGCCGGGGTTGTCGCAGTGCATCGCGAAGTAGTGGTCGTGACCGTCGGGGTCGGTGAGCACGGCGGTGGCGTTGACGGCGTCGTGGCCCTCGCGGAACACCTTCGCGCGCACGACGAACTCCTCGCCGACCACCGACTTGGCCGGGCGCGTGCCGCCGTCGACGAGGGGACGCACGTCGCTGACCGGGATGCGGCCGATGGGCCGGGCCTGCCCGGGATAGCCCTCGACGGTCGGGGCCTCGCTCGCCGGGTGCTCGGGCGCCAGGTGGGACGCGCCCGCTGCGGTCTCGTCGACGAAGGCCGCGTCCGCCGAGGGGTGGGAGTCGTCGGGCGCAGGTGCCGGGGCGGCGGCCGCCGCCTGGGGAGGCGTCGCCGGGGCGTCGCGGGACACGGTGGTCACGGACGTCGGATCGGGGCGGCTCGCGGGCGAGACCTGCGAGCGCGGTCGTGCGGGCCTGCTGGAACGGGACTTCTTCGCTGAGCCACTCACGGGATCGACCGTATCGAAGTTGGCGCAATCCCGACACGGGCGCTGCGCGGGCGTGGCGCACCGGCCCTGCTCCCGTCCACTGGGTGAAACCCGGCTGCAAGCGTTGCAAGAAGGCGTCAGTGCGACCCCTATGCTGACTCCTCGTGAAGGCCATCCGTCGCTTCAGCGTCCGCACCGTCCTACCCACCCGGATCGAGGGGCTCGGCGTTCTCGCCAGCAACCTCCGGTGGTCCTGGCACCCGCCGACGCGTGATCTCTTCGAGAGCATCAGCCCCCGCAAGTGGGCCCAGGCGGGCGAGGACCCCGTCAAGCTCCTGTCCCGTCTGTCCGCCGACGAGCTCGCATCGCTCGCGGCCGACGACGACTTCGTCGGCAGCGTCGTCGCCGCCAACGCCGACCTCGAGTCCTACCTGACCGACGAGCGCTGGTACCAGCGCTGGAGCCGCGAGCAGGAGGCCGCCGGCCGCGCGGCCCCCGCGGCGGTCGCCTACTTCAGCCCCGAGTTCGGCATCACCGCAGTGCTGCCGCAGTACTCCGGTGGCCTCGGCATCCTCGCCGGCGACCACCTCAAGACCGCCTCCGACCTCGGCGTCCCCATCGTCGGCGTCGGCCTCTTCTACAAGACCGGCTACTTCAAGCAGGCCCTCGACCGCGAGGGCTGGCAGGTGGAGTCCTACCCGGTGCTCGACCCCGACGGGCTGCCGCTGTCGCTGCTGCGCGAGGACGACGGCACGCCGGCCGTCGTCACCGTCGACCTCCCGGCCGGTCGCGTCCTCAACGCCCACGTGTGGAAGGCGCAGGTGGGCCGGGTCCCGCTGCTGCTGCTCGACTCCGACGTGCCGGGCAACGACGAGCAGACGCGTCGGGTCACCGAGTCGCTCTACGGCGGGGGCGGCGACACCCGCCTCGAGCAGGAGCTGCTGCTCGGCATCGGCGGCGTCCGTGCGCTGCGCCTGTGGTCGCGACTCTCGGGCGCGCCCGCCCCGGAGGTCTACCACACGAACGAGGGCCACGCCGGTTTCCTCGGCGTCGAGCGCATCACCGAGCTCGTCCGCGACCACGGCCTCACCTTCGACGAGGCCCTCGAGGCGGTCCGCTCGGCCACGGTGTTCACGACGCACACGCCCGTGCCGGCCGGCATCGACCGCTTCGACGCCGCGAAGATCAACCTCTTCTTCGGCGGCCCCAACGCCATTCCCGGCGTGCCGGTCGAGCGCCTCCTGGCCCTCGGTGCCGAGGACTACGAGGGCGGCCAGCCCGGCATCTTCAACATGGCCGTCATGGGCCTGCGCCTCGCCCAGCGCGCCAACGGCGTCTCGCAGCTGCACGGCGTCGTGAGCCGGGAGATGTTCGACGGCCTGTGGCCGGGCTTCGACGACGACGAGGTGCCGATCACGAGCATCACCAACGGCGTCCACGCACCGACGTGGGTCGACCGCTCGGTGTACGACGTCGCGCTCAAGCACCTCGGGACCTCCGACATCGCCGGCGAGAACGCGTGGGAACGCATCGACGAGGTGCCGGCCGACGCGGTCTGGTCGACGAAGCGCGAGATGCGCGAGAAGCTCGTCAACGACGCCCGGCGCCGCGTCCGCTCCTCCTGGCGCAAGCGCGGCTCCACCGAGCTCGAGCTCGGCTGGGTCGACGACGTCCTCGACCCCGACGTCCTGACGATCGGCTTCGCCCGGCGCGTCCCGACGTACAAGCGCCTCACCCTGATGCTGCGTGACCCGGAGCGTCTCAAGCGACTGCTCCTGCACCCGGAGCGCCCGGTGCAGCTCGTCATCGCCGGCAAGTCGCACCCTGCCGACGAGACCGGCAAGCGCCTCATCCAGGAGATGGTCCGCTTCGCCGACGACCCCGAGGTGCGCCACCGCATCGTCTTCCTGCCGAACTACGACATCGCCATGGCCCAGCACCTCTACCCGGGCTGCGACGTCTGGCTCAACAACCCGCTGCGGCCGTTCGAGGCCTGTGGCACATCGGGCATGAAGGCGGCCCTCAACGGCGGCCTCAACCTGTCCATCCTCGACGGCTGGTGGGACGAGTGGTTCGACGGCCGCAACGGCTGGGCCATCCCGACCGCCGACGGCGTCGAGGACCCCGACCGCCGCGACGACATCGAGGCGGCCGCGCTCTACGACCTCATCGAGCACGACGTCGCGCCGAAGTTCTACGACCGGGGCGCCGACGGCCTGCCCAACGGCTGGATCTCGATGATGACCCACACGCTCAAGACGCTCGGGCCCAAGGTCCTGGCCAGCCGCATGGTGGAGGACTACGTCACCACCCTCTACGGCCCCGCCGCCGGTGCCGGCCGGGCCCTCAACGGGCCCCAGTTCGCCGGGGCCAAGGAGCTGGCCGCCTACAAGGCGTCGGTCCGGGCGGCCTGGCCGAACGTCAAGGTCGAGCACCTCGAGACGTCGGGGCTGTCCGACTCGCCGGAGATCGGCGACACCCTCGACCTGCGCGCCTACGTCGACCTGGGCGGTCTGCGCGCGGACGACGTCGAGGTCCAGCTCGTGCACGGCCACGTCAACGAGGCCGACGAGCTGTGGGGTGTCGAGACCACACCGCTGTCCTTCGTCGAGGGCTACGAGAACGGCCGCGCCCAGTTCGCCGGGTCGCAGCCGCTGCGCCGCACCGGCTCGTTCGGCTACAGCGTGCGGGTCGTCCCGAGGCACCCGGCGCTCGCGTCGTCGGCCGAGCTGGGCCTGGCCCGGACCGCCTGAGTCGCCACCGCCTGAGCCGTCCTTCCACCCTCGACCGCAGAGCCCGGACCCCGCGCGGGGCCCGGGCTCTGCCGCGTCAGGGTCCGAGCGGCGGCGAGCGGGACCGGCGGGCTCAGCGGGCTCAGCGGGCTCAGCGGGCTCAGCGGGCTCAGCGGGCTCAGCGGGCTCAGCGGGCGGCGACGGCGCGCCAGACGCGCATCGACGCCGGCCCCACCGGCAGGGTCGTGCCCGCGGCCACGGCGGGGCACGGGTCGGCGGGTCGGGCGTCCGTGCTGTCCCAGACCAGCTCGTAGGCGGCGATGCCGGGGGCGGCGGGCAGCGTCACGTCGACGCCCGACGCCGACCCGTTGAGGATGACGAGGACCGACTGCTGGTCCAGCCACCGGCCGTCGTAGAGCGCCTGGAGGACGTGCACGGCCGGACCGTCCCAGCGGTGGCCCATCGGGGCGCCGTCGCTGCCGAACCAGGCCAGGTCGGTCGAGCCGTCGGTGTGGACCGGGCGCCCCGTGAAGAACGAGCGCTGCCGCAGCACCGGGTGCTCTCGCCGCAGGCGCACGAGATGGCGCGTCGTGGCGAGGAGGTCCTCCTGCCACGGCTCGAGGTCCCAGTCGGTCCAGCTGATCTCGTTGTCCTGCGAGTACGGGTTGTTGTTGCCGCGCTGGCTGCGGCCCAGCTCGTCGCCCGCGGTGAGCATCGGTACGCCCGTGGACAGCAGGAGCGTCCCGAGCAGGTTGCGCATCGTGCGGCGACGGGCCTCGAGGACGTGCTCGTCGTCGGTGCGGCCCTCCACACCGTGGTTCCAGGACCGGTTGTCGTCCGACCCGTCGGTGCCGCCGTGCCCGTTGACCCCGTTGTGCTTCGCGTCGTACGCGGTGAGGTCGTGCAGCGTGAAGCCGTCGTGGGCGGTGACGAAGTTGACCGACGCGATGGTGCCGCGGTCGTGCCTGTCGAAGAGGTCCTGCGAGCCGGCCAGGCGCGTCGCGAGCTCACGGACGCCGTGGCCGCTGCCGCTCGCTGACGCCGCGAGGTCCCGTAGCCAGAACGTGCGTACGGTGTCGCGGTAGCGGTCGTTCCACTCCGAGAACGGCGGTGGGAACTGGCCGGTGCGCCAGCCGTGGATGCCGAGGTCCCACGGTTCCGCGACGAGCTTGGCGCGCGAGAGGACCGGGTCGGTGCGCAGCGCGACGAGGAACGGGTGGTCACGGTCGAAGGTGTCGTCCTTGCCGCGGCCGAGCGCGACCGCGAGGTCGAACCGGAAGCCGTCGACGTGGCACTCCTGCACCCAGTAGCGCAGGGAGTCCAGGACCATGCGCGCCACGACCGGGTGGGCGAGGTCGAGGGTGTTGCCGCAGCCCGTGACGTCGATGTCGCGGCCGCGGCTGTCGAGCCGGTAGTAGGCCCGCTGGTCCAGGCCACGCCACGACAGGGTCATGCCCTCGCGCGACTTCTCCGCCGTGTGGTTGTACACGACGTCGAGCAGCACCTCGATGCCGGCGGCGTGCAGGGCGCGGACCATGCCCTTGAACTCGTCGAGCACACCCTGCGGGTCGGTGACCGATGCGTACGCCGCGTGCGGCGCGAAGAACCCGAGGGTGTTGTAGCCCCAGTGGTTGGCCAGGCCGCGCAGGACGAGCTCGGGCTCGTGGGTGAAGGCGTGCACCGGCAGCAGCTCGACCGCGGTCACACCGAGGCCGGTCAGGTGCTCGACGTACGCCGGGTGCGCGAGCCCCGCGTAGGTGCCGCGCAGGTGCGGCGGCACCCCGGGGTGCAGCCGCGTCGCGCCCTTGACGTGCACCTCGTAGATGAGCGACTCGGTCAAGGACGTCCGGGGGAGCTCGTCGTCCCCCCAGTCGAACCCGTCGTCGACGACGACGCACCGCGGCATGAACGGCGCCGAGTCCCGGGCGTCGCGGACGGCGATGTCGCCGCGCAGGTCGGCCCCGACGCGGTGGCCCCAGAGCGCCGGGTCGAGCCGGAGGTCGCCCTCGAGCGCGCGCGCGTACGGGTCGAGGACGAGCTTGGCCGGGTTGTGCAGGAGCGACCTCTCGGGGTCCCACTCGCCGTCGACGCGGAAGGCGTAGCGCTGCCCCTTCCCGACGCCGGGGACGGTGTCGAACCACGTGCCGTGCGCCCGGTGCCGCAGGGCGACCCGGCGCTCGGTCTCGGTGCCGTCCGCGTCACGGTCGAACAGGCACACCTCGACGCCACCCGCGTGCCCCGCGTAGACGGAGAAGACGGCCCCCTCGGGGGTCAGGTGCACCCCCGGCTCTGGCGGCAGGTCCGGCGTGGTGGGCGGCGGCGGGCACATGGGGCCAAGCGTATGGCGGCGCGACGGGCGGGGGTGCCGGCCGCCCACGGGCCGTCTCGCGTCCGCCGAGGCGATCGGTCTACGGTGGGCGCATGACCGACCCGACCTCCCTGCCCAACTTCATGCCGAGCTCCCCGGAGGGCGTCCCGAACGGGGCCCCGGCGTCCGACACCCCGGTCCGCGACCGCGTCGTCGCGGTCCTCAAGGGTCTCGGGATCGAGGCGAGCATCGACGGCGACGGCGACATCGAGTTCGCGATCGTCGACAACGAGGGCACGAGCACGACGCTGTTCGCCCGCGTCGCGGAGGGCGACCTCGCCGTCGTCCGCTTCTTCGGCCAGTGGCAGCTCGCCGAGCCCGTCTCGCCCGACCGCAACGAGCGCCTCGCCCGGTGCAACGACCTCACGATGCAGCTCAACATCGTCAAGCTCTCGCTCGTGCAGGAGAGCCTCGTCGTCTCGGCCGAGCACGTCATCACGCCGAACGCCGACCTCGACATCCTCGTGCCGCTCTCGGTCAACCACATCCTGCAGAGCGTCGGCTTCTTCTTCCAGTCCTGGCTGCCGACGGACGCCGTGTCGCCGGGCGAGGCCTGATGGGCGAGCTCGTCCGGCTCGAGGTCGAGGACGGCATCGGCACGATCCGCCTCGACCGGCCGAAGATGAACGCCCTCAACATCCAGGTCCAGGAGGAGATCCGGGCCGCCGCGGGTGAGGCCGCCGAGCGCCCCGACGTCAAGGCCGTCATCGTCTACGGCGGCGAGCGCGTCTTCGCGGCCGGGGCCGACATCAAGGAGATGCAGGCCATGTCGTACACCGACATGGTCGACCGCTCGGCGCCGCTCTCCTCCTCGATCACCGCGGTCGCCCGCATCCCGAAGCCCGTCATCGCGGCGGTCACCGGGTACGCGCTCGGCGGCGGCTGCGAGCTCGCGCTCGCGTGCGACTTCCGCGTCGTGGCCGACGACGCGAAGCTCGGCCAACCCGAGATCCTCCTCGGCATCATCCCGGGCGCCGGTGGGACGCAACGACTTTCGCGGCTCGTGGGCGCCTCTCGTGCGAAGGAGATCATCCTGTCCGGCCGGTTCGTCGACGCGCAGGAGGCCCTCGCCATCGGCCTGGCCGACCGCGTGGTGCCGGCGGCCGACGTGTACACCGCGGCGCGTGAGTGGGCGGCCACCTTCGTCGGTGGGCCGACGTACGCCGTCCGCGCGGCCAAGGAGGCCATCGACCGGGGCCTCGAGGTGGACCTCGAGACCGGCCTGGAGATCGAGCGGATGCTCTTCGCCGGGCTCTTCGGCACGCGTGACCGCGAGATCGGCATGACCTCGTTCGTCGAGCAGGGTCCGGGCAAGGCGCAGTTCGAAGGCCGGTGACCCACCGGTGCCACAGCCGCTGGACGTCCTCGTGTTCTACGCGCCCGTCGGGTCGACCGAGGACGTCCTCGCGGCCCTCTTCGCCGCTGGCGCGGGGGCCGTGGGGGACTACACGGAGTGCGCCTGGTACGTCGAGGGCACGGGGCAGTTCCGGCCGGGCCCCGGCGCCGTACCGGCGATCGGTGCGGTCGGCCACCTCGAGACGCTGCGCGAGCACCGCGTCGAGGTCACCTTCCCGCGTGACCGGCGGGCCGCCGTCGTCGCGGCGTTGCGCGCCGCCCACCCGTACGAGGAGCCGGCCTTCCACGTCGTCGAGACGGGCGCCGTCTGAGCGGCGCACCGCCGTCCGGCGCAGGCCGGTGGGGTGCCGTGTTGGCCGGCGGGTGGTGAGTGTCACGCCCGCCGCGTGGTGAGTAAGCGGTTGCTCAGTGAGAGGATGACGCCAGTGCCGGAGCGACTCCGGCAGCTCCATCCACGCAACGGAAGAGGACGTTCACCCATGAACATCGTCGTCTGTGTCAAGTACGTGCCGGACGCGCAGGCCGAGCGCACGTTCGACGCATCGGACAGCACGACCGACCGTGAGAACGTCGACGGTCTGTTGTCCGAGCTGGACGAGTACGCCGTCGAGGAGGCGCTCAAGATCGTCGAGGCGGGTGAGGGCGAGGTGACCGTGGTGACCGTGGGCCCGGACCGGGCCGCCGACGCCGTCAAGAAGGCGCTGCAGATGGGCGCCGACAAGGGCGTGCACGTCAACGACGCGGCGATCCACGGCTCCGACGCGGCGGCGACGTCGCTGGTGCTGGCCGAGGCGGTCAGGAAGCTCGGCGAGGTCGACCTGGTCGTGACCGGGATGGCCAGCACGGACGGCACGATGGGCGTGGTCCCGACGATGCTGGCCGAGCGGCTCGGGCTGCCGGCGGTGACGTACGCGTCCGAGCTGAGCGTCGAGGGCCGCGGCACGGGCGGCACCGGTGGCACGGTCACGGCCCGCCGCGACGGGGATGCCTCGACGCAGACGATCACGGCCACGCTGCCGGCGTTGGTGTCGGTGACCGACCAGATCAACGAGCCCCGCTACCCCTCGTTCAAGGGGATCATGGCGGCCAAGAAGAAGCCGGTCGAGCAGTGGACGCTGGCCGACCTGGGCATCGACCCGGCGCGGGTGGGGCTGGAGGCGGCCTGGACCCGGGTCGAGTCGTTCGCCGCGCGGCCGCCGCGTACCCAGGGCCAGATCGTCACCGACGAGGGCGACGGCGGCAGCAAGCTGGCCGCGTTCCTGTCCGAGCGCAAGTTCGTCTGACCGACCCCCAGCCACAGAAGGGAACCCACGAACCATGGCTGAAGTTCTCGTGCTCGTCGACCACGTCGAGGGCAAGGTTCGCAAGACGACCTCGGAGCTGTTGACGATCGCGCGTCGTCTCGGTGAGCCGTCGGCGGTCTTCGTCGGGGCCGGCTTCGACGCGGCCCGGGAGACGCTGGCCCGCTACGGCGCGGAGAAGGTGTACCGGGTCGAGGCGCCGGAGGTGCTCGAGCACCTGGTCGTGCCGCAGGCCGAGCTGCTGGCGCAGCTGGTCGGCAAGCTGACCCCGGCGGCGGTGCTGGTGCCCTCCTCGCCGGAGGGCAAGGAGATCGCGGCCCGGGTGGCGATCAGGACCGAGTCGGGCCTGGTCACCGACGCCGTGGACGTGCAGGCCGCCGACGGTGGCGGGGTGGTGACGACGCAGTCGGTGTTCGCCGGGTCGTACACGGTCACCGCGACGGTGACGCAGGGCACGCCGATCGTCGCGGTGAAGCCGAACTCGGCCACGCCCGAGGAGGCCCCGGCGGCCGCGGCCGACGAGGTGCTCGACTTCACCCCGTCCGAGGCCGCCAAGGGAGCCCGGATCACCGAGTCCAAGCCGAAGCAGGCCACCGGCCGTCCGGAGCTGACCGAGGCCGCGATCGTGGTGTCCGGTGGCCGCGGCACCGGGGGTGACTTCTCCCCGGTCGAGGACTTCGCCGACAGCCTCGGCGCGGCCGTCGGCGCGTCCCGCGCGGCGGTCGATGCCGGCTGGTACCCGCACACCAGCCAGGTCGGGCAGACCGGCAAGCAGGTCAGCCCGCAGCTGTACGTCGCGTGCGGGATCTCCGGGGCGATCCAGCACCGGGCCGGGATGCAGACCTCCAAGACCATCGTGGCGGTCAACAAGGACAACGAGGCCCCGATCTTCGAGCTGGTCGACTTCGGCGTCGTCGGGGACCTGTTCACCGTGCTGCCCCAGGCCACCGAGGCGATCAAGGCCGCCAAGGGCTGACCACCGGCGCACCGAGGACGAGGGCCCCCGACCGTGCGGTCGGGGGCCCTCGTCGTCGCGGCGGATACCGCCGGGCAGGAGAAGCCTGGGCTCAGGCGACGGCCTCCCCGGGGCCCTGCTCGTCACGCACCACCCGCGAGGACGTGCGGGCCCAGCTCGAGAGCCGCTCCCGGTTCGCGACGTACCGCCGCCCGCCGGAGCCGAACGCCCACCACGGGGCCTGCAGGGCCTCGCACGGAAGCCTCGTCAGCCGCTCCGACCCGCGCCGGAACTCGACGCGTCCGGTGCTCGACACCCGACGCACGAGCCGCCGCTCGACGGTCGTCGAAGAGAGCATGTTGTGGACCCGCAGCTCGTCCCGGCGCAGGTCGACGCGAGCCCGCCACGCGCGCACCGCGAGGACCAGCGCCGACGTGAGGCACACGGCGAGGGCCGCCGGCGCGGGCACCGCCGGGAGGTACCGCTCGAGCAGCCGGGCCACGAAGTAGCCGATGACCGGGCAGGCGAGCGCCGTCACGACGCGGTGCCAGGTCGGGGCCTGCAGCGTGCTGCCTCCGGTGTCCTCGTGCGAGCCACCCATGCCGCCGATGATAGGCGGCGAGCCCGCGGGCGCCCGAGCGCCGGCCCCCGACGGTCGTCGCGGAACCACCGGGCCACGGAGCCCCCCGGGGTGGGGTCGGGGGGCTCCGCGGCGTCCGGGGTGGGCGAGTCGCCCGGGCGGGCCGTCTCAGCCACAGGTCGGGCAGGCCAGCCGCCTCAGCGCGTCAGGGCCGCCACCGCCGCGACGACGTCGACGAGCCCGTGGCCCTTGTCGAACGAGGTCGTGCCGCTGCCCTCGGCGTCCGGCTCGTACGCGGCACCGTCGGTGTACTTGTACGCCGACGACTCGAGCGCGGCCTCGACCTGGGCGGGCGTGGCTGCCGGGTCGGCCTGGAACAGCTGCGCGACGATGCCGGAGATGTGTGGCGTGGCCATCGACGTGCCGCTGATGGTGTTGTAGTCGCCGCCGTCGCGCGGGTCGCCGCCGGAGGTGCAGATCGGAAGGTAGATCCGGCACGAGGACGTGATCCCCTCGCCCGGTGCGGAGATGTCGGGGTAGCTCGACAGCTGTCCGCGCTTGCCGCGGGAGCTGAAGGTGCTGACCGTGCCGTCACGGGTGCCGGAGTCGTGGTCGTTGTAGGAGGCGACCGAGAGGATCCCCGGGGTGGGGTCCTGTCCGGGCGGGTTGGACAGGTTGGCCGAGCCGTCGCCGCCGTCGTTGCCGTTGGCCCAGACGGTGACCACGCCCTCCCGGACGAGGGCCCGCTGGAGCTTGACCGTCGCGGAGTTCGGGTCGAGCTCGCCGCCGCCGGACGGTCCGTACGAGTTGCTGGTGACCTTGATCGGGGGGCAGGTGCTCGCGGGGACGCCCGCACCGCACGGGGCCGCGTGGTGCTCCAGCACCCAGTTGAGGGCGGAGTCGGCGCCGACGATGAACAGGACCGCGCCGGTGCTCAGGCTGACGAGGCTCGCGCCCGGCGCCGCGCCGTGCATCCTCGTCCCGTCCGACAGGGTGACGTCGCGGCCGGCGACGATGCCGTTGACGTGCATGCCGTGGCCGCCGACCGAGAGCAGGTCGGTGTCGAGGCTGCCGGCGTCGACCGGCTGGCACGGCAGGACCTCGAGCGGGTCGCACACCACCTTGAGGTTCTTGACGACGGCCGAGCTGCCGTCCGGGTTGCGCAGGAACGGGTGGCTGGGGTCGACGCCGGAGTCGATGACCGCGACGCTGACTCCCGAACCGTCGAGGGGCCTGCCGTTCGCGCCGGTCAGGGTGGCGCGCGCCTCCGAGCCGCGCGTCGCCGTGTTCGACGTCGACAGGTACAGGCTGATCGGCTCGTTGCCCTCGACGTAGGTGACGCCGGGCGCGGCGCGCACGGCCGCGATCTGCGCCGGCAGGCCTGCGGCGACGACGACCCCGATCTTGTCGAAGCTCTCACGGACGGCGAGGCCGGAGGCCGTCGCGGCGCGGCGGGCGGTGGCGACGTCGGAACCGTGGACGAGGACCGTCGTCGGCCGCAGGCTCGACAGGCTGGGCCACTGCCGGGCGAGCCAGGGGGACAGCGGAGCGAGGCCCGTCGTGCCCGTCGCGGCGCCGAGCGTGGACAGGCCTGCGGTGGCCTCGGACGCGCCGGAGGCGCCCGCGGAGCCGGCGCCGGCCAGCCCGGTGGCGACGAGGGCGAGCGTGCCGACGCCTGCGGCGACGGCGGTGCGGAGGCGGGTTCTGGTCGTGCCGAGCATGGTTCCCTCTCTGCCGGGGCCGACGCCCACGGTGGCGGCGACCTGTCCCGTCAACGAGACGTCGGTGGCGCAGGTTACGGTCGGTAGCCGCGTCGTGGGCGCGTCGTGGGCGCGTCGTGGGCGCGTCGTGGGCGCGGGCGGGCGGGGGAGCGGCACGCCCTAGAATCGTGCGGTGACCGCGTACCTGGACCATGCCGCGACGACGCCGATGCTGCCGGCGGCGCTCGACGCGATGACCCGCCAGCTCGCGGTCGTGGGCAACCCGTCCTCCCTGCACCGCACGGGTCGTGAGGCGCGGCGGGCTGTCGAGGAGTCCAGGGAACGCATCGCCCGGGCGCTCGGGGCGCGGCCCTCGGAGGTCGTCTTCACCTCCGGCGGCACCGAGTCGGACAACCTCGCGCTCAAGGGCACCTTCTGGGCCCGGCGGGACGCCGACCCCGCACGCGTCCGACTGCTCGTCGGGGTCACCGAGCACCACGCGGTCCTCGACTGCGTCGACTTCCTCGTCGCGCACGAGGGCGCCAAGGTGACCTGGCTCGAGTGCACGCCCGAGGGGTTCGTCGAGCCGGCCACGCTGCGCCGCGCCGTCGAACAGGACCCGGGGTCCGTCGCGCTCGTGTCGGTCATGTGGGCCAACAACGAGGTCGGCACCGTCCAGGACGTCCCGGCGCTGGCCGCCGTCGCCCGCGAGTTCGGCATCCCGTTCCACACCGACGCGGTCCAGGCGGCGGGGCACGTGCCGGTCGACTTCGCCGCGAGCGGGGCCGACCTCATGTCGGTGACGGCGCACAAGCTCGGTGGCCCGATCGGCGTCGGGGCCCTGGTCGTGCGGCGCGATGCCACGCTCGTGCCGTTGACGCACGGCGGCGGGCAGGAGCGGCAGGTCCGCTCGGGCACCCTCGATGCCCCGGCCATCGTCGGCTTCGCCACGGCACTGACCGCCGCGGTCGAGTCGATGGACGCCGAGGCGCAGCGGCTCGTGGCCCTGCGCGACGCCATCCTCGAGCGCGCCATGGAGGTGGCCCCCGACGTCCGGCCGACCGGTTTCTGGGAGCCCGGTGACTCCTCCCGGCGCCTGCCGGGGAACGCGCACCTGCTCGTGCCCGGCTGTGACGGCGACTCGCTGCTCTACCTGCTCGACGCCGCGGGCGTCGCCTGCTCGACCGGGTCGGCGTGCCAGGCCGGGGTGCCGCAGCCGAGCCACGTCCTGCTCGCCATGGGCATCGAGGAGTCCGACGCTCGCGGTGCGCTGCGCCTGACCCTCGGACACACCTCGACCGAGGCCGACGTCGACGCGTTCCTCGCCGCCCTGCCGGCGGCGCTGGACCGGGCCCGGAGGGCTCGCGAGGCGACGTCATGAGGGTCGTCGCGGCGATGAGCGGCGGCGTCGACTCGGCCGTCGCCGCCGCCCGCATGCTCGATGCGGGACACGAGGTCGTCGGCGTGCACCTGGCGCTGAGCCAGAGCGCCGCGACGCTGCGGGAGTCCGCGCGCGGCTGCTGCACCATCGAGGACGCGGGTGACGCGCGCCGGGTCGCCGACGTGCTCGGCATCCCGTTCTACGTGTGGGACATGGCCGAGCGGTTCCGGCGCGACGTCGTCGACGACTTCCGCGCCGAGTACGCCGCGGGGCGCACGCCCAACCCGTGCCTGCGCTGCAACGAGCGCATCAAGTTCGCGGCACTGCTCGACAAGGCGCTGGCGCTCGGGTTCGACGCCGTGGCGACCGGTCACTACGCCCGGATCGTCGAGGTGCCGGACGCTGCGGGCGGGACGCGCCGCGAGCTGCACCGGGCCGTCGACGCGGCCAAGGACCAGAGCTACGTCCTCGGCGTGCTCGAGGCCGACCAGCTGGCGCGCTCCTTCTTCCCGCTCGGTGACACGACGAAGCCGGACATCCGTCGTGAGGCGGCCGAGCGGGGGTTCTACGTCGCGAACAAGCCGGACAGCCACGACATCTGCTTCATCGCCGACGGCGACACCCGTGGGTGGCTGACGCGCGAGCTCGGCGAGGCGCCCGGCGAGATCGTGGACACCTCCGGTGCCGTCGTCGGCGAGCACCGGGGGGCGTTCGCGTACACCGTCGGCCAGCGTCGCGGCCTGGCGCTCGGGCGGCCGGCGGCCGACGGGCAGCCCCGCTACGTCGTGGAGGTGCGTCCGGAGAGCAACCGGGTCGTCGTCGGCACGGCCGACCTGCTCGGCGTCAACGCGATGAGCGGTCGGCACGCACGCTGGTGCGGCCCCGCGCCGCACGGCGTCGTCCGCGTCGGCGCGCAGGTGCGCGCCCACGGCGAGGAGCACCGGGCCATCGCGTGGGCGGAGGGTGACACCGTCGAGGTGCGCCTCGACGAGCGCATCCGTGGGGTCGCACCGGGGCAGTCGGTCGTGCTCTACGACGGTTCCCGGGTCATCGGGTCGGCGACCATCGCCTCCTCGCGCCTCGAGCGCGAGCCGGTCGGCTGACCTCGCGTGCCGGTCAGTGCACCGACCGGGACCACGTGAGCACCCGCGCGGTCGGGGCGAACCCGATCGCCTCGTAGATGCGACGCGGCCCCGGGTGGTCGTCGTCGCCGCGCGGCGTCACCTGTGCGACGCGGCCGCCGACGTCGCGCAGGGCGTGCAGGGCCGCCAGCGTCACGGCGCCGGCCAGGCCGCGGCCGCGGTGTGCCGGGACGCAGCCGACGGGCTCCACGAGGCCGGCGCCGGTCTCGGGGTCCAGCCACACGAGGGCCGAGGCCACCATCGCCCCCGCCGCGTCGACGGCGACCCAGTCGAGGTCGGGACGGTAGGGCCAGGTGCGCATGAGCTGGGCATAGGCGAGCGCGTCCACCCGGGATGGCGCGTCGTCCGACCACGACGCGGCGTGCACGGCCGCGCGCGCGGCCGCCTCCTCCGGGCCGACCGCCCGGAACGCGTACCCCCGGACCCTGGGCACCGGCAACAGGTCGGCGAGGTCGAGCGTGTGGTGGGTGAGGAACGGCGCGCCCGGCTGCGGCTCGAACCCGGCGTCGCCGAGCGCGGCCTCGACCGCCGCGTCGCCCTCGACCGCCATGGCCGACTGCTCGTCCGCGTCGCTCCACTCCTCGAACCAGTCGAGGACCTCAGCGGCGACCTCCGGACGGGCCGGGTCGACCTGCAGCTCGAGCCAGTCGGGGCTCTCGGCCCAGCCGAAGGCCACCGTGCGCTCGCCCTCGGCCCAGACCGCCAGGGCCTCTCCCTCGCCGAGGGCCTGCACGTCGACGGGTTCGGAGTACCGGTTCCAGGCCAGCTGCCCCGGGTGGAACCGGCTCGTCGGCGTCCACGTGCGGGAGCACAGGTCCTGCATCGCGCGCAGGTCGCTCGGGCCGGCGAAGTCGCGTCGCATCACCCGGGCCACGCTAGCGCCGGTCGCCGGCCGGGGAGCGGCGGGGGGACCGGCGGGCAGTGGCGCGCGCGGCGCTGGTCGGCAGGCCGATGCGGTGACGCGGACGCGTCCGCCTAGGCTGGCGCAGTGACCCTCGCTTCCGGCATCGGCTCCTGGCCCGGCACGTCGGTCCGCGACGCGCTCCTTCAGGTGCGAGAGCTCCTCGACGGCCAGCTGCCCTACCTGCCCGAGCTGCCCGCGCGGGGCCCGGGCGCGGACATGGTCGGGCGCACCGCCGGGATGCTGGTCGAGCTTCCCGTCGACCTCCAGCCGGCAGGGTGGCGCCTCGTCGACCGGCCGGGCCGCGACGCCGGGCGCACCGCCGCGTTCCTGCGCGAGGACCTCGACGAGCTCGCCGAGGCCTTCGACGGCCACACCGGCCCCCTCAAGGTGCAGGTCGTCGGGCCGTGGACCCTCGCGGCGTCGCTCTGGCTGCCGCGCGGTGAGCGGGCCGTCGTCGACGACGGGGCCTGCCGCGACATCGTGGAGTCCCTCGCCGAGGGGCTGCGGGTGCACGTCGAGGCGGTCCGGCGACTCGTACCCGGTGCCGAGCTCGTCGTCCAGGTCGACGAACCGTCCCTGCCCACCGTCCTCGCCGGGCGTCTGCCCACCGTCTCGGGCTTCGGCCGGCTGCCCTCGCTCGACCCGCAGGTGGCCGAGGACGGTCTGCGCACGGTCCTCGAGGCGGCAGCGGCGGTGGCCGGCGGCCGCACCGTCGTCCACTGCTGCGCCGTCGACCCGCCGCTGCCCCTCCTGCGGGCCGCGGGTGCCGCGAGCCTGTCGCTCGACACGAGCCTGCTCGGCCCGCGCGGGTGGGAGGGCGTCGCCGTCGCGGTCGAGGACGGCGTGCGGCTGCACGCGGGTGCGGTCCCGACCGACGGCTCCCGGCTGCGGGTCGCCGAGGTCACCGACCGTGTCGAGTCCGCGTGGCGGCGCGTCGGGCTACCGGTCGCCGACCTGGCCGACGTCGTCGTCAGCCCCGCGTGCGGGCTCGCCGGCGCAGCGCCGGACCTGGCCCGCCGCATCCAGCGGGCCGCCGTCGACGCGTCGCGCGAGCTGGCCGAACGCGCCGCCGGCTGACCGGAGGCGTCAGGACCTCAGAGGGCCGAGCCCTTGAGCCAGGTGCTCCAGCTGAGGTTCCAGTCGGCGTAGCCGTTGCCCATCGTCATGCCACGGTTGGTCCCCGTGGTCTCGACGACGTCACCGATGATCGTGTGCTCGTACATCCACTTGCCGTTGGCGTCGCTCATGCCGGTGCAGCCGTGGCTGACGTTGCGCTCGCCCTGGTCGGCGACCGACCACGGGGCGGTGTGGAGGAACTCGCCGGAGTTCGTGACGCGCATCGCGTACTTGACGGGGGTGTCGGCGTAGTAGTTGGGGTCGTCCTTCTTCAGGCCGATGGTCTCGGCGCGCATCGTGATGTTGGTCTGCTTGTCCATGATGACCTTGACACCCGACCGCGTCGTGAAGCCGGGGCGGCCGCCGGTGACGGGGATCCGCTTGGTCCACCGGCCGTTGATGTAGACGTCCATCTGGTCGGTCTTGAGGTTGACCTTGGCCACGAGGGCGCGACCGATGGTGAAGTCGGACGTGCGCGACATCTGGCCGAAGCGGTCGTTGCCCGCGGGGACACCGTTGAGGTCGGCCTCGACATGGACCTTCGTACCGGGCTTCCAGTACGTCTTCGGCCGCCAGTGCACCTCGGTCGAGCTGAGCCAGTACCACGAGCCGGACTGCGCCGGCTGCGTCGTGACCTTCATGTGCTTCTCGAAGCTGGCCTTGTCGGTGACGGGCAGGTCGAAGCGGACGACGACGGGCATGCCGATGCCAACCGTGCCGCCGTCACGGGGGGAGACCGCGACGTAGACCTGGTCGTCCAGGGAGAGGTCGGCCGTGCGGAACGTGCGGGTGACCTCGGTCGTCTGGCCGTCGGCGTCCTTGGCCTCGAGCTTGAGCGTGTACTTGACGCCGGGCTCGAGCAGGTCGCCCGCGGTCCACGTACCACCCGACAGGGTGCCGTCGACGGAGATGCGGTTGCCCTTCTTGCTCTTGTACGACAGGGTCGCCCCGGTCAGCGTGCCCTTCTGGGCGGAAGCCTCGACGCGGGTGTCGACGGCGACGTCGGTGGCGTCGTCGTCAGGTGTGGTCGTGAAGACGACGGCCTCGGTGGTCGGGCTGGGCGCGGCGTCGCTCGTCCGGCCCGGGGCCGAGGTTCCGGAGGCAGCCGGATTGGTGTTGTCCGCCGTGGCCGAGGCGTTGCAGGCGGTGACGCCGAGCATGGCGAGGACCGCCAGGCCCGAGACGACGGCGGAACGGACGTTCGACTTCACGCGTGTGTACCCCTTGAGACGGTGCCGGCGTCCCCGGGGCGGAACGGGGACGGCACGTCGATAGTGACCCGCGACCAGTGTCGCCGAAACGGGGCGATACTCCAAAACGTGTGGCGAGTCCAGCGCCCGCGTGTCGCGAACGGCTCGGGAGGGCCGCTCCTGCGACGCGGCGGGTCCGCGGCAGGACCGCTCAGGCGGGGGTCTGCGGACGCACCTCGCGCCGGAGGATCTTGCCCGTCGGCCCCTTCGGCAGCTCGGGCAGCAGCCACAGCCGGCGCGGGTACTTGTATGCCGCGAGCCGCTCCTTGACGTACGCCTGCACGTCGTCGAGCGTCGCCGTCGACCCGGGACGCAGCACGACGGCGGCTCCGACCTCCTCGCCCATGAGGTCGTCCGGTACGCCGACGACGGCCGCCTCGAGCACGTCGGGGTGGGTGTACAGCACCTCCTCGACCTCGCGCGGGTAGACGTTGAGGCCGCCGCGGATGATGAGGTCCTTCTTGCGGTCGACGATCGTGAAGTAGCCCTCGTCGTCGACGGTCGCGAGGTCACCGGAGCGGAACCAGCCGTCGGGGATCGCCTCGGCCGTCGCGTCGGGCCGGTTCCAGTAGCCCTTCATGATGTTCTCGCCCCGGATCGCGATCTCGCCGATCTCGCCTGCCGGCGTGTCGTTGCCCTCGATGTCGACGAGCTTCATCTCGCACCCGGGGATGGCGCGGCCGATGGTGCCGGGCTTCGTCGGCTTGTCGGGCATGTTGAACGAGGCGACCGGGGAGGTCTCCGACAGCCCGTAGCCCTCGAGGATCCGGCAGCCGAACCTCTTCTCGAAGCTGCGCATCACCTCGGCCGGCATGGCGGACCCGCCGGACACGCAGGTGCGCAGGCTCGAGGTGTCCGCACGGTCGGCGTCGGGGTGGTTGAGGATCGCGGCGTACATCGTGGGCACGCCCTGGAAGATCGTCACGCGGTCGCGGCCGATGACCTCGATCGCCTTGGCCGGGTCGAACCGGGGGATGAGGGTGAGGGTGCAGCCGCGCTGGACCGCGGTGTTGAGCCCGCACGTCAGCCCGAACACGTGGAACAGGGGCAGGCAGCCCATGATGACGTCGTCCTCGGTCATCTGCATGACGTCGCTCGCGGACACCTCGGCGTTGCGGTGCAGGTTGAAGTGGGTCAGCTCGGCGCCCTTCGGCTTGCCCGTCGTGCCGCTGGTGTAGAGGATCACCGCCGTGTCGTCGTCGGCGCGGTCCACCGGGTCGGTCAGCGGCGGCGCTGCCTCCAGCTGGCCCTCGGCCGGGCCCATCGGACCGCACAGGACGACGCGGGTGCCGGTCTCGGCGGCCGCCTTGCCCGCCTCCTCGGCGAAGTCGGGCCAGACGAGGCTGAGCCCGGCACCGCTGTCCTCGTAGTAGTACTGGATCTCGCCGGCCTTGAGGAGCGGGTTCATCGGCACGACGACGCCGCCGGCGAGAAGGGTCCCGTAGAACGCGACGGGGTAGGCCGGCACGTTCGGCAGGATGAGGCTGACGCGGTCGCCGGGTTCGAGTCCTGCGGCACGCAGCTGCCCGGCCACCTGACCGGCTGCCGCGAGCAGCGCCGACCATGTCACCTCGAGCTGGTCGAGCTTGATCCCCGTCTTGTCGGGAAGCCGACCGGCGGTGGCGACGAGGGCGGCGGCGAGGTTGGTCATCGGTGCTCCTTTGCAGCGCAGGCGTGCCGCCATTGTTACCCGCCGGTCCGTCGCTGAACAGGGCTTCGGCTGGGCTGTGGGCGTCGTCTCGTGCGCAGCCCCCTGGCGTGCCATGACCCCTGGCGTGTCGCACCCGGCTGGCAGGATGGGCGGGTGAGCGACACCACCGGAAAGACCGCCGGCTCGACGCCGGTCACCGACGACGTCCCCACCACGATCCACCAGGAGTGGACCGAGCTCGCCGAGGAGGCGTCCGCCGCCCAGTTCGCCTACCACGTCAAGGACGCGCCGACGATCAGCGACGGCGAGTACGACTCGATCATGCGGCGCCTCAACGCGATCGAGGACGAGTACCCGTCGCTGCGGACGCCCGAGAGCCCGACCCAGAACGTCGGCGGTGCCGCGTTCGCCACGGGGTTCGAGACCGTCGACCACCTCGAGCGGATGCTCAGCCTGGACAACGCGTTCTCCTTCGAGGAGCTGCGGGCCTGGGCCGAGCGCGTCGAGCGGGAGGTCGGCACCGGCGCCCACTTCCTCACCGAGCTCAAGATCGACGGGCTGGCCGTCAACCTGCTCTACGAGGGCGGACGGCTGACCCGGGCGCTGACCCGCGGTGACGGGCGCACCGGCGAGGACGTCACGAACAACGTACGCACCATCGCCACGATCCCCGAGCGACTCTCGGGCGACGCCGTCCCCGACCTCGTCGAGGTGCGCGGCGAGGTGTTCTTCCCGGTCCTCGCCTTCGCCGACCTCAACGCGGCCCTCGTCGAGGCGGGCAAGGCGCCGTTCGCCAACCCGCGCAACGCCGCCGCCGGCTCGCTGCGGCAGAAGGACCCCAAGGTCACCGCCTCGCGGCCACTGCGGATGCTCGTCCACGGCATCGGGGCACGCCGGGGGTTCGACGTGTCCCGGCAGAGCGAGGCGTACGAGCGCATGCGCTCGTGGGGCCTGCCGACGTCCGACCAGGTGCGGGTGCTGCCCGACGTCGACGCCGTGGAGGAGTTCGTCACCTACCACGGCGAGCACCGCCACGACGGCCTCCACGAGATCGACGGCATCGTCGTCAAGGTCGACGAGGTCCCCCTCCAGCGCCAGCTCGGGTCCACCTCGCGGGCACCACGGTGGGCCATCGCCTTCAAGTACCCGCCGGAGGAGGTCAACACCAAGCTGCTCGACATCCGCGTCAACGTCGGGCGCACGGGCCGGGTGACTCCCTACGGCGTCATGGAGCCGGTCGTCGTGGCGGGCTCCACCGTCGAGCAGGCGACCCTCCACAACATGCACGAGGTCAGGCGCAAGGGTGTCCTCATCGGAGACACCGTCGTGCTGCGCAAGGCCGGCGACGTCATCCCCGAGATCGTCGGACCCGTCGTCGACCTGCGCGACGGGTCCGAGCGCGAGTTCGTCATGCCGACGCACTGCCCCTCCTGCGGCACCGTGCTCGCGCCCGAGAAGGAGGGGGACAAGGACATCCGCTGCCCCAACTCCCGCGCCTGCCCGAGCCAGCTGCGCGAGCGGGTCTTCGGTCTGGCCTCGCGTGGCGGCCTCGACATCGAGGCCCTCGGCTGGGAGGCCTCGATCGCGCTGACCGACCCCGAGTTCGACCGGCCCGACGAGGCGGACGCCGAGGGCGTCCCGCGCTCCGAGCCGGTGCTGCCCGGCGAGGCGGGCCTGTTCGACCTGAGGCCCGAGGACCTGCGCGACGTCACCGTCTGGCGACGGCGCAAGGTCAAGGGCGTGCCCGGGCCGTGGCAGAAGGAGCTGTACTTCTTCACCAAGCCCACCGCGAAGGTGCCGTCGAAACCGCGCGCCAACACCGAGGTGCTCTTCGCCGAGCTCGAGAAGGCCAAGACGCAGCCGCTGTGGCGGGTGCTCGTCGCGCTGTCCATCCGCCACGTCGGACCCACCGCCGCCCGCGCGCTCGCCTCGCACTTCCGGTCGATGGACGCCATCCGCGCGGCTGCGCGCGAGGAGCTGGCAGAGGTCGAGGGCGTCGGCGGTGTCATCGCGGACGCCGTCATCGACTGGTTCGCGGTGGACTGGCACCGCGAGATCGTCGAGCGCTGGGCCGCAGCAGGGGTGCGCATGCGGGACGAGGTGGACGCCTCGGCCCCGCGGACGCTCGAGGGCAAGACGGTCGTCGTCACCGGCTCGCTCGAGGGGTTCTCCCGGGACGAGACCAAGGAGGCGATCATCAGCCGCGGCGGCAAGGCGGCCGGCTCGGTCTCGAAGAAGACCGACTTCGTCGTCGTCGGCGCCAACGCCGGGTCGAAGGCCGCCAAGGCCGAGGAGCTCGGCCTACCGGTCCTCGACGAGGACGGGTTCCGACGGCTCCTAGAGACGGGCTCGCCCGACTGACCAGGCCTCGGCCTCGCTGCCCACGGCACGGTTCTCGAAGGCGGGTTGCTCGGGTGAAGCTGGGGCCATGAACGGCGCAATCGACTTGTCGCTCAACGACGTTCGGATGTGCACAGCTCTGGTCCGCAAGGCCCCGCTGGCGGGGGGGGGGGGGGGGGGGGGGGGGGGGGGGGGGGGGGGGGGGGGGGGGGGGGGGGGGGGGGGGGGGGGGGGGG
>NZ_JBNDHY010000006.1:0-56724 GCF_056755315.1 Monashia sp. HAY1-2A | reverse complement strand
AGACTAGGGCGCACGGGTCGTCCGGGGTAGGTGCGAAAGTCCTGCTTCTCCCGGCTCACAGCGGGACGGTCCAGACCAGCTCGGTTCCCCGCGGCTCGGAGGGTGACACGTGGAAGGTGCCGGATCGAGCTGCAGCCCTCTGGCCCAGGTTCGCCAGACCACTGCGCCGGTCGTCGGTACCGATACCGACCCCGTCGTCGGTGACCGTGACGGACAGCGAGGTCCCGAAGGTGACGACGACCGAGGCCGAACCGGCCTGGGCATGCCGCGACACGTTGGCCAGGGCCTCCCGGACGACGGCGAGAAGGTCGCCGCGCAGCCCGGCATCGTCCGGTTCAGGGCCGCCGGCGAGCTCCAGGGTCGGGGTGAACCCCAGGCTCACCCCGGCAGACCGCACGATCTCCTGCAGCTCTTCGTGCAGCGTTCGATCCTGGGTCGGGGAGCGGAGCTCGAAGATGGTGGAGCGGATGTCCTTGATCGCCTCGTCCAGGCTGTTCACGGCCTCGTCGAGCCGCGACCTCACGACCGGATGCACGGCGAGCCGTTCCGCCGCCTGGAGGGACAGCCCCGTGGCGAACAGGCGCTGGATGACGTGGTCGTGCATGTCCCGGGCGATGCGGTCCCGGTCCTCGAGCATGGCGAGCAGCTGCCGGTCGTGCTGGGCCCGCGCGGCCACCAGCCCGAGGGCCACCTGCTGCGCGAACGTGGCCAAGCCGGGCAGCGCGGTCGAGGCGGCGTCCTCCTGTCCTGGCTGCCACTGCACCGCAAGGTGACCGATGTCGCCGCGGCCGGTGGAGAACGGCACGACGGCCGTCGGCCCGCCCGCCGTGCGTCCCACCAGCTTCGCGAGGTACACCGGGAAGCGTCCAGCGGGACCCTTGTCCCCGCCCTGAGGAATGAGCAGGTTCAGCCCGCTGCCCAGGACCTCCGACCAGCCCTCCCAGCTCTCCATGGGCGGCAGGTCGGTCCGTGCCGACGCCCCCTCCTCAGGAGGCACCTCCCCAGGCGACTTCTCCGCGCCGCGTCGGTGCTGCACAGCGCGCACACGCGTCGGGGCGCTCTCCTCGTCGCGCAGCGCCACCAGACACACCTCGGCCTTCGTGAGGGCGAGGACCTCCTTGGCGAGAACGGACATCGCGAGGTTCTCGTCCTCACCCTCCAGCAGGCCTCGCGTCAGCTCGCTGACGGCCTCGGCCCACGAGCGCTGTTGCCGACTGCGCTCATAGAGACGTGCGTTCTCGATCGCGAACCCTGCAGCTCCCGCCAGCGCGACGAGCATGGCCTCGTCGCCCTCGGTGAACTCCTTGTCACCCTGGCGCTCCGCCAGGTAGAGGTTGCCGAAGACCTCGTCGCGGATCCGTATCGGGGTTCCCACGAAGGTCGTCATGGGCGGGTGGTTCGGTGGGAAACCGACGGACTCGGGGTGCGCGCCGATGTCCGACAGCCGCTGGGGACGTGGGTCCCGGATGAGCAGGCCGAGGATGCCGTGTCCCGACGGCGGGTCCCCGATGCGCTCTCGCTCGTCGGGGCTCACACCGTGCGTGATGAACTCCATGAGGTGCTCACCGTCGGGCCCCAGCACGCCCAACGCTCCGTAACGGGCGTTGACGAGGGCGCACGCAGATCGGACGATGCGCGCCAGGACCTCCGACAGGTCGAGGTCCTCGCTGACGGCAGTCACGGCGTCGAGGAGTCCCTCGAACTGGGCGCGTGACCGTTGCGCAGCCTCCGCCCGGGAGTGAAGCTCCTCCATGATGTCGTCGACGTGCAACGACAACGCGTCACCCCACGGCGAGGATCCGCGACCATGCCCGGTCTCCGACTCCACGGGTCAAGGATAGGTCGCCCGTGACCGGCTAACGCTGAGATGGAGCCCGTCCTGTCCCGGCTGAGCCCTGGCGGTCGACGTCCAGAACCGCCACGCCCGTGAGTCGACCCGACGACAGGTCCTCCAGGGCCCGGTCCGCGTCGTCGAAGGGGTAGGCAGTCACGTCGGCACGGACCGACAAGGCGGCAGCGAGGCGGAACAGCTCCTCGCCGTCCGCTCGTGTGTTGGCCGTCACCGAGGTGAGCCGCTTCTCGTGGAACAGGTGTGTCTGGTAGTCGAGTGGTGGCACCTCGGTGACGTGGATGCCCGCAAGCGCGAGGGTTCCACCTCGTTCCAGGGCGGCCATCGCCCTCGGCACGAGCTCTCCGGCGGGCGCGAAGACGATGGCGGCGTCGAGCGGAACCGGCGGATCGTCGAACGCCCCTGCGGCCGAGGCCGCCCCCAACGAGAGCGCCAGGCGGCGGGCCTCCTCGCCCCGCGTCATGACGTGGACCTCGGCGCCCTGAGCGATCGCGATCTGCGCCGTGAGGTGCGCGCTGGCGCCGAAACCATAGATGCCGAGCCGTCCTCCCGGGGGCAGGGCGGCCCGACGCAGTGAGCGGTAGCCGATGATCCCCGCACACAGCAGGGGAGCGGCCTGCTCGTCCGGCAGCCCCGTCGGCAGGGTGTACGCGTAGGCGGCCGGCACGACGGCGTACTCGGCATATCCGCCGTCGGCGTCCCAGCCGGTGAACGTCGCCGCTTCGCAGAGGTTCTCGGAGCCTGTGCGGCACCAGCGGCACTCGCCGCAGGTGCCGCGAAGCCACGCGATGCCCACACGGTCCCCGATGACGAACCGGGTCGTCCCTGCACCGACCTGCACCACCCGCCCCACCACCTCGTGTCCGGGGACGACCGAGGGTCGGTGCACCGGGAGGTCGCCGTCCGAGACGTGAAGGTCGGTCCGGCACACGCCGCACACGGCAACACGCACGAGGACCTCGTTCCCGCCGGGGGAGGGTACGGCACGTTCCACCGGACGGATCCGGTGCGGGCCACCGCGGCCGGTGACCTCCCACACCCGCATGGTCGAGGGGAGCGCGGCCCGGTCCGCTGGTGGGGCCATGTCCTGCCTCCTTCGCGCACCGCACGCCGACGTGACGGCGCCGCTGGTCCTTCCGGTTTCACCGTGGGTGCCCAGCGGCCACGGGCCGGGCGAGTCAGTGCTCTTGGCTGATGAGGCGCTTCGCCTGCTGGTACTGCTCCGCGTCGATCTCACCACGCGCCAGCCGCTCGTCGAGGATCTGCGTGGGGGTGGGCCGTCGAACCGGTCCGGCCTGACCTCCGCGCTCACGCGGGACGCGACCGGGACGTTCGCGGGCGACGATCTGCTGCACGACGTAGGCGGCGAGCAGGCCGAGCCCCACGGCCGGGAGGATCATGACGAGCCACATGCCCCAGCCCATGCCGAATCCGACTCCGCCGTTCCACCACATGGTGCCTCCTTCCGGGGCGCCGCCGTCAGCCCTTGTGCTCGGTCCGGCGCAGCCGTTCCATCTCCGCTTCGACCTGCTCCGGGCCGGGTGTGGGCGACAGGACGTCCCACGCGTGGAAGGCCATCCCGATGCCCCATCCGAAGATCGGGAACACGGGCCAGAAGAACGCGGCGCCGGTGACGTACCAGAGCGCGACCAGCAACAGGTTGACGGTGACGTACGCGAGCGCGTGTGCGGCCAGGCCGCGCTTGGCCTCGAGCCGCTTGACGGCTCTCCGACGCAGCTCGAGCTCGTCCTCGTCGTTCTTGCGCGTGTGGTCCGAGGTCAGGTACTCGGTCATCACCACTCCTCTCTCTCACGTCCAGCCTGGCCGCGCACGACGACCGGCGCAGGGGCCGAACGTCCCGTGTACGGGGTTTGCCGGACACTGTTGGCTAGTCGACGACCACTCGCTCGCCACGCCGTGGCACCACGACGGGGCAGTCGAGCCTGCCGCCGATCGTTTCGGCCAGAGCGGAGCTGGCCGCTGGTTCGCCGTGCACGACGTAGACGGCCTCAGGAGGGTCCGGCAGCTCCTCGAGCCACTGCAGCAGCTCGCGCGAGTCCGCATGGACCGAGAAGCCTTCGTCGGTGACGACCTCGGCGCGGACGCGAACGTACTGACCCATCATCTTGAGCTCCCGTGCGCCTTCCTGCAGGAGGCGCCCCCGAGTCCCGGCTGCCTGGTAGCCGGTGAGGACCACGGTGTTGCGCGGATGGGGCAGCAGCGAGCGAAGGTGGTGGACCACGCGCCCGCCGGTGGCCATCCCCGACGCCGAGATGATGATGCACGGCGTGCCGGGAGTGTTGAGCCGCTTCGACTCCTCAGCGGTGTGCGCGGTGCGCAGTCGGGACAGGGCAGACAGGGCCGAGAGGGCGTCAGGACGTAGCTCCGCCTCGTTCTCCGGGCGCCGGTAGACCTCCAGCGCCGCCAGAGCCATGGGGCTGTCGACGTAGATGGGCACATCCGGGATGAGGTTGCGCTGACGAAGTCGGGCCAGGGCCAGCAGAACCAGCTCGGTGCGGTCCACGGCAAACGCCGGGATGAGCACGGAGCCACCACGACCTATCGTGCGACGGACCACGTCCGCGAGTACCTCGTGGCCGCCGGCACCGTCGGCGTGCACGCGGTCGCCGTACGTCGACTCCACCACCACCGTGCGGGCAGCCAGTGGTCGGTCGCGTGGCAGGAGCAAGGGATGGGTGGGACGCCCCAGGTCGCCGGAGAACAGCACGCTCGCGCTCCCCATGGTGATGTGCGCCGAGGCTGACCCGAGAACGTGGCCCGCGCGGACGAGCGTGACCTCGGCTTGGCATCGCAGCGTCGTCGGCTTTCCGTACTCGCAGGGGCGCATGAGCTGCATGGTGTCGTCGGCGTCGGCCCACGTGTAGAGGGGGAGCGCCGGGTCGTGCTTGGAGAACCCACCTGCCCGCGCGTCGGCAGCGTCCTCCTCCTGGAGCTTGGCCGCGTCGTGCAGCACGATGTCCGCCAGGGCCGCCGTCCCCGTGGTGGCCCAGATCGGCCCCGTGTACCCGCGATGGACGAGAGCCGGCAGGTAGCCACAGTGGTCGAGGTGGGTGTGGGTCAGCACGACGTCCGACACCGTGCCCGGTTCGACGCCGGGGTCCTCCCAGTTGAGGCGGCGCAGCTCCCGCTCGCCCTGGTAGAGACCACAGTCCACGAGCACGCGCCCGTGGGCGTCCTCGAGAAGGAACTTGCTTCCGGTGACGGCCCCTGCGGCTCCGAGGAAGGTGAGCGTGGTCATCGTGTCATCGTCCTGCGCGCGCAAGGACGGCACCAGGGACCAATGGCACCCCCGCTGGAGGAACGAACGTGGTCAGCTGCTCTCGGCAGCCAGCACCTGAGCGTCGCCGGGCCGGGACGTTCCACGATGTGACGGGTCCTTCGGCCCTGGTCCGAGGGACGAGCCCGGCCAAGGCTGAAGGGTGGAGAGGCGGCCCGCATCGGCTCACGCCGGGACTCCTGGCCCTGTGTGACCGAAGGTCCGGGGACCGCAGAGGAGGTGCGCATGCACTCACGCGTGGGAGATCCGACCGACCTCCATCTCGACCGCGGCTCGGGCCCGCCTCCCGGCGGTGGCCTCCCCGGTCTGTCCGCGTCCGAGGCCGAGGTGCGGCTCCGCCTTCACGGGCCCAATGAAGTACCGGCGCCACCATCTCCTTCCGCGGTCAGCCGGCTCGTTCGCAGCCTGCGAGACCCGCTGGTGCTCGTGCTGCTCACCGCCCTTGGTCTCACCCTGGTCACCGGCGACTACACGGACAGCGCGGTGATCGGTCTGGTCGTCATCGTCAACTCCGCGATGGGCCTGCGGCAGGAGATCAAGGCCGAGCGGTCGGTGCGCGCGCTCTCGGCGCTCGTCGAGCCGAGGGCGTGGGTGGAGCGCTCAGGGCGAGCGATCGAGGTGCCGTCGACAACGCTGGTTCCCGGAGACCTGATGCTGCTGCGGCAGGGTGACCTCGTCCCGGCCGACGCCTGGCTGGTCGACGGAGCCGGTCTCGAGGCCGACGAGTCGATGCTCACCGGGGAGTCGGTGCCGGTGCCGAAGTCCCCTCGTCAGGACCCGGGGCCGGCCGCGGGTGGGGGCTTGCCTTCGTGCGATACGGATTCTCCGAGCGCTCTCTTCTCCGGAACCGTCGTGGTCCACGGGCATGGTCGTGCCCGGGTGACCGCGACCGGCGCGCGCAGCACCGTGGGCCGGATCGCCGGCATGACGGGGCGTCCCGGCGCGCCGACGCCCCTGCAGAGGCGGATGGCTCGCCTCTCGGCCTACCTCGCGGTCGGAGCGGTGCTGCTGAGCGCCGTCGTCCTCGTCCTCGGCGTGGCGCGCGGCGAGCCCTTGGAGGTCATGCTGCTGGCGACGGTGGCGCTCGTCGTGGCCGCCGTCCCCGAATCGCTCCCGCTCGTGGTCACACTCGGTCTCGCGCTTGCAGCTCGCCGCATGGCCGGCAGGCGAGCCGTGGTGCGCGACCTGGCCGCTGTCGAGACGCTCGGGTCCGTCACCCTGCTCGCCACCGACAAGACCGGGACCCTCACGCAAGGAAGCATGAGCGTCGCGGCGACCTGGCAACCGGACGACGCTGCCCCGTCCGACCTGACGAGGGCCTTGGCCCTGTGCAACGACGCCGTGCTGGCGAAGGCGTCCGGCCGGCCCCATGGCGACCCGACCGACACCGCCCTGCTCCTGGCAGCAGTGGACCGGGGCGCCGATGTGGCGAGACTGAGGGCCGATCACCCGCGGATCCGCGAGGTGCCGTTCGACAGCACCCGCAAGGCCATGGAGACGATCCACCGGGAGCCCACCGGCGCCAGTCTCACCCTCCGGAAGGGAGCCCCCGAGGCCATGCTCACGGCGGACGCCGTGGCCGAGGATCCAGCCGTTCTCGCCGAGGCCCGGGAGCTGGCGCACCGGTGGGGACGAGCCGGGATGCGCGTCCTGGCCGTGACGCAGGACCACGCAACGGCCGGCGACGGCAACGTCGCGCGGCCGCGTCTGCTCGGGCTGGTGGCCCTGCACGACCCGGTGCGCGAGACCTCCCGGGACACGGTCGCGTCGTGTCGGGATGCCGGCCTGCAGGTCGTCCTCATCACGGGTGACCATGCCGCCACGGCCCACGCCATCGCCGAAGAGGTGGGGATTCTCGACGGCCCCCCTGAGGAGCCCGGGGACCAGCCGGCGGATTCGACCGTCGAGGCGGCCGATGTGGAGCGTCGCCGGGTCATCGCCCGTGCAACACCGGCGGACAAGCATGCCATCGTCACCGCCCTGCAGCGGTCGGGGCACGTGGTGGCGATGACCGGTGACGGTGTCAACGATGCCCCGGCGCTCAGCCGGGCCGACATCGGGATCGCCATGGGAGAGCGCGGCACCGAGGTCGCACGCCAGGCCGCGGACCTCGTCCTCGCCGACGACAACCTCGCGACCCTGGTGTCGGCGATCGAGGAAGGCCGCCGCGTCTACGACAACCTGCGGAGGTTCCTCGCCTACGGACTCTCCGGTGGCGCGTCCGAAGTCCTCCTCATGCTGGTGGGGCCCCTGGTCGGGGTGCCGTTGCCCTTGCTCCCTGCCCAGATCCTGTGGCTCAACCTCCTGACGCACTCTTTCGCCGGAGCAGGGCTCGCCGGCCAGCCCGCGGACAGCCGAGTCCTGCGTCGCGGACCCCGGGCACCCGACGAAGGACCGCTCGCTCGCGGGTTGTGGTGGCGCATCTCGGTCCTGGCCGTGTACCTCGCTGCCGTCAGCGTGGCGGCGATGTGGGTCAGTCCGGCCTCCGCCCACTCCGCGGTGCTCCTGACGCTCGGGGCCGGACAGCTGGCGGTGGCCTGGGGCGTGCGCACCCCCGGCGCGCCGGTACGGACGCGCGCCGGGCACGCCGACCCGCTGCTGCTCGCGCTGCTCCTCGCCGGACTCATGCTCACGGCGGCGGTCACCGTGCTCCCGCTTCGAGAGCTGCTGGGGACCGAGGTTGTCGACGCGACGGCGTGGGGGGTCGCGGCCGCCGCCGGCATCGGAGCCTTCCTGCTGACACGGCTCACCAGGACGAGCTCGGTTTGAGTGTCCCTGCGACGTGACCCGGTGCGTCGCGTGCGCCCGAGTTGCGTGCGCCTCGAGACCGGGTCCGGTCACGCGGGCGGGACCTCCGACCCTGCCGCGCCTGCCGTCGGTGGCCGGACAGTGGTGTCCTCGACAGAGAGGAACAGGACGATGAACACGTATGGCCTGGGGGGCAAGGCGGCCGTCATCACCGGTGGGGCATCCGGGATCGGACGAGCCTGTGCCCAGACGATGGCACGCTCAGGAGCCGACATCTCGATCTGGGACCGGGAGTGGGAGCAGATCGAGCTGGTGCTGAAGGAGCTGGACGCACTCGAGTGCCGGACGCATGGCGTGACCGTCGACGTCGGAGACCCGGCCTCCGTGGACGCCGCCATGGCCGCGACCCTGGCCGCGTTCGGGCACGTGGACATCGCGGTGTGCAACGCCGGGATCGGTGGCGCGGCGCTGCCGAGTGGGGACTACGGCGACGAGGCATGGCACGAGGTCATCCGGGTCAACCTCGACGGCGTCTTCTACACGCAGCGGGCTGCCATCGCGGCCATGAAGGCACGTGGACGCGGCGGCTCGGTCATCAACATGGCATCCGTCCTCGGGGCCGTCGGCTTCCCCACCGCGAGCGCCTACACGGCGGCGAAGCATGCGGTTGTCGGCCTCACCAAGGTGGCGGCCTGGGACCACGCGACCGACGGCATCAGGGTGAACGCGGTGGGCCCCGGCTTCATCCGCACGCCGCTGCTCGAGGCCAACCTCGACGAGGCCACACTGCAGGCGCTCGCCACTCAGCACGCACTCCAACGCATCGGCGACCCGCACGAGGTGGCCGAGCTCGTGGCCTGGCTCGCCAGCGACGGCGCGTCCTTCGCGACCGGCGGCTACTACCCGATCGACGGCGGATACCTCGCCCGCTGAGCGCGCCCCGGACGCGCTGGCCCGGGCCTGCAGCCGACGTGCCAGTCGTACGAGTCTCACGACTCGTACGACTGGCACGTCCGGCGTCAGTCCGGGCTCATGACGGGCTCACAACGAGCTCATGACGGGCTCATGGCCCGGACGACGAGCACGGGCACGGGTGCGTGGTGGACCACGGCCCGGCTCACCGACCCGAGCAGCAGCCGGTCGAACCCGCCGATGCCGCGCGTACCCACGACGACCAGGCCTGCGGACGCGCCGAGCTCGATGAGAGCCCGCACCGGGTGCTCCTCGATGACCGTCGTCTCGACCGTGAGACCAGGATGCGTGGCCCGGACCTGCGCAACAGCGCTGTCCACCGACTCGCGCGCCTCGTGCTCGAAGAAGCCGACGCCGCTGTCGAGCTGCATGTTCTCGAACGAGAGCGGCCAGCCGACGAACGACATGCTCCACGCGCGGACGATGTGCAGCGGCGCGTCCCATCGTTCGGCGAACTCGGCTGCGCGGGCGACGGCCACCTCGCCGTCGTGCGCCCCGTCGATGCCCACCATGACGGGCCGTCCCGGCCCGGGGAGGGTGAGGTTCCCGCCGGGGATGACGGCGACGTCGCACCCGGCGTGCGCCGCGACCGCGAAGGCGGTCGACCCCGTCACGAGTGCCCGGACCCGGCTGCCCGGGTGTCCGACGACGACGAGTGCCGCGCGTCTGGAGGCGTCGACCAAGGTCGCGACGGCCCCGCCGCGCACGGCCTCGGCCACGATGCGGTCGCCGTCCAGGACGGTCCGCGCGCGGTCCCGGCCGGCCGCCACGACCTGCCGAGCCCGCTGGTCGAGGTCCACCGGCAGCAGCGCGCTGCCTGTCAGCCCGTCGCCCTCGACGCCGACGTAGGGACTCGCGCACAGGACGAGAAGCCCGCTGCCACGGCGGCTCGCCTCCCGGGCCGCCCAGTCGAGCGCCGCATCGGCCCCGTGGGTGCCGTCGTAGCCGACGACGACGGTGGTTCCCTCGTCAGGGTGGGCGCCGCGCCGGGGGGCGGTGCTCGTGACCGTCTGTCCGTCTCTGTCCTGGTGCCGCACCGTGACCATGGCTCCTCCTTGGATCGTGCTCTGTCTCCAGACTTTCGGCGGCGGCACGGCGCGACACGGGTCGAAGGTCCTGACATCTGCGGAGGCCTTCGAGAGAGGCCTTCGGGGGTGACACGGGGGCGGGCCCTTGGTCCCTGCCGACGAGGAGCCCTGCCGCCCACGATCGGTGTATGACCACGAACACTCTTTCCCCTGGGGCGATCCTCGTCGGCTATGACGGGCGCCGAAGCAGCCGCGGCGCCCTGTGCTGGGCCGTGCACGAGGCGAGGTCGCGCAACCGCGCCCTGCACGTGCTGCACGTCCAGCCATGGGCCGGAGAGCCGCTCCCGGGCACGGACCCGCGACGCGAGGAGCGCGTCGTCATGGAGTCCGCGATGTCAGTGGTGGAGCAGCACGCTCCCGGCCTCGAGATGAGGTACGAGACGGTGACCGGGCCGCCGGCCCGCGAGCTGCTGACTCGCGCTCAGACCTCCGAGATGGTCGTGCTCGGCGGACAGCGTCAGGGCACCTTGGAAGCCGTCGTCGGTGGCGCGATCGCGACGCAGCTCGCGGGCCGCAGCGGCTGCCCTCTCGTGGTGGTCAACGACACGATGCGGCTGGCTGAGTCGAGCTTCCCAGCTGGGGAAAGGACGTATCGGCGGCACCTGACGGTCGGGGTGGACGGCAGCGAGGCCTGTGGTCCTGCCGTGGCCTTCGCCTTCGACCGGGCCAGCAGGCTGGGCCTCGCGCTCACGGCCGTCGCGTGCTGGTGGTGGCAGGACACCGGGCCCTATCTGGCCGGTGCCATGGACTGGTCGGACACCGCGCGGGACAGCGAGGCCCGGCTGGTCTCGGAGCAGCTGGCGGGCTGGTGCGACAAGTATCCGGACGTGAAGGTCGAGTCCACGCTGGTGCGCGGGCACCCGGTCGAGACGCTCATCGAGGAGTCGGCCGGCTCCGAGCTGCTCGTCGTGGGCAGCCGCGGCCATGGCGGATTCGCCGGGCTCGTCCTCGGGTCCGTGAGCCTGCGCGTGCTCACGCACGCTCGAACTCCCGTGGCGGTCGTCCCCTCCGAGCTCTCGTCGGATGAGTGACGTCGGGCATGAGGGATGAGGGAGGAACCATGAACCAGCGGCGGACCAAGCAGTGGTCGGACCTGAGCAGCAGGCAGAGGACAGCCACTCTGGTGGCCGCCTCCGTGCAGCTGTCCCTGGCGGCGACGGCGTGGGTCGACCTCGCCCGCCGAGACGCTGCCGAGGTCAACGGGAGCAAGGCGAAGTGGGCCGCCATCATCGCGATCAGCTGGGTCGGGCCGATCGTGTACTTCGCGCGGGGCCGCAAGCAGGCGTCGTCTCCCGGTGGGCCTTGACAGAACAGGCTCACGAGCGGGGCGGCTGACGTGACTCGTGTTGAGCCAGCGCGAGACAACCCTGCATTGAGCCAGGGACCGCCCCCGCGTGCGCTGGCAAGGGCGATGCTGGTCATCCTGGCGCTGGCCGCCTTCTCAGCTGCCTTCGTGCTTCTCGACCAGGCTTTCAACCACTTCGTCACCTCCCGCTTCCCTCCGATCGGCGCGTCAGTGTGGCTAGCGACGGCGTACGGGCTCGCCTCTCGCCTGCATCTGATCGTCCCGCTCGCGGTGGCCTCTGTCTGGCGACCTCGAATGCTGGGCTTGCGGCAGGGTGAGACTCGACGTCACTGGCGACGGCTCCTGCTGACCCTCCTCGCCAACTGCGGCATCGTGGGTGGGTACCTCCTCCTGACCCGCGGCACCACTCTCTACAGCGGCCACGAGTGGTTGATCACCGAGGTTGTCACCGTTCCGCTCGTCGAGGAGACGATGTGGCGCGGTGCCGTCTTCGCGATGCTGTGCGCCGCATTCGCTCGCATCTACCCCGACCACATGGGCACAACGCTCGCCGTGTGGGCAGGCGGCATCGCTTTCGGTCTGCTGCACGCTGCCAACGCGCTCGTGGGGGTACCCATCGGCTTCGTGGCGGTGCAGGTGCTGAACGCCGCCGTCTGGGGCGTCGTGTACGGATATGCGCGCGCGGTGACGGGCAGCCTGTATCCGCCCCTCATCCTGCACGCAGCGATGAACCTGATCGTCGTTCTGCACTAGGCAATGCGTCGCCTGCCGTGTCTCGACCATCACCCCGCGCGCGAGACCTTCGCCTCTTCTGCGTGAG
The DNA here is from genome assembly GCF_056755315.1 of Monashia sp. HAY1-2A. Classification (NCBI taxonomy): domain Bacteria; kingdom Bacillati; phylum Actinomycetota; class Actinomycetes; order Micrococcales; family Intrasporangiaceae; genus Intrasporangium; species Monashia sp. HAY1-2A. The sequence continues at coordinate 44,643 of NZ_JBNDHY010000006.1, read as the reverse complement.
TCGAACGCAGGCCAGAGTGGGCGGTGGAAGGAGGTGTGATCATGAGACTGAGACTCAAAGACCTGGTCGGCACCATCCTCGTCGTTGCCATCGGCGTCCCCTACGTCGGTTACCTGGTCAACGGCGAGATGCCGTTCGTCAAGGACCCCCGCGGGATGTCAGCCGTCGGCCTCGTCCTGGGCACCGTCGCGTTCCTCGTCATGCGGAGCGGCGACGCCTTCGACCGAGTCGGCAAGGTGGGAACCGGTGTCGCCGTCGTCGCGCTGGTCCTCGGACTGGTGGCTTTGGCCTTCGCTGAAGCCGCCGCCGCCGAGGTACTGCTGGCCGTGTTCATGGGCTCGATCCTCGTCGTGTGGCTGATGGAGATCGTCGACCACGCCGGGTTCGTGCACGCGCACGACGCACCGGCGGCCCACGCCTGACGCCCGACGGGCCCCTGGAGGGTCCACGAGCGGGCTACGCCTGTCGGTGCGGTTCGACGATCCGGGTGCACCGGTGCACCCGGATCGTCGAAGACGCGGCCCGGTCGTGCAGGAAGGCGGAGCAAGGAAGGTGGAATCGTGAAGAACAGTCAGGCGGCCAGGGCCTGGCACGACCGACCCCTTCTCGGGCTTCGGCGGCGGCCGGGCCGGTTGGCACTCGCAGTGTTCCGGCTCCCCCTGGTCCTCTACCGCCGCGGATGGGGTCGGCTTCTCGGTCGCACCTTCATGCTGCTCGTCCACGCTGGACGCACCACGGGACGGGCGCATCCGATGACGGCGATGGTGATGCGGTATGAGCCCACTACCCGTGAGGTCGTCATCCTTTCCGGGTGGGGTCCCGACTCCGACTGGGTCCGGAACCTCCGTGCCCGTCCCGCCCTGCGCGTGGAGGTCGGCCGCGAGTCGTACACCCCGCAACATCGGTTCCTCTCGGACGAGGAAAGCGTCGACGTCGCAAGGGATTTCCTCGGACGGCACCCGTACCGCGGGATGCTGGCTTCGCGGATCCTCGGCTGGCCGGACCTGCGCGCTGAGGCTGCGCTCCGCTCCTTCGTCCGAACCCACCCGTTCGTGGCGCTGCGACCCGCAGCCGTCGGTGCCGACTCGAGTCGCCGAGACGGCGGCCTCGACCGCGCGGCGTGGCCCGGCTGACGTGATGCTCAGTGTGCGCGCTGGTCCGCGGAACCCGGGTCGACGACGACGTGGCCACGGAGCCGCGGTGCTCGGAGCGATCGCCGCGACGTCCGTCGCCCTGCTGACCGGTTCCGGAACGGGCCGGCCCTGGGCCGAGAACGCCGTGCAGTGGATCGCGGCGCGGGACCGCGCGTCGCATCGGTCCGTCGCGGAGCTGCTGATGTTCGAAGCGGCCGACAGCGTGCACCTCCTGTGCTGCAACCAGGTGGGGCCGATCCAGGGCCGCGCGGCCGTGGCCGGCTTCGTCGCGGGCACGTTCTCCTCCATCGAGAAGGGCGTGGCGGGGCGGTCGTACATCGACGTGTCCGGGGCGGTCGTCGAGTACCGGCTGACGCCCGGGTCGGACGGTGACCGCCCGCCCGGGTGGGGTGACCGTCTGGGTCCCGACGAGCTTCTGGTGTCGGAGCACGCCGCCGACGGTGCCGCGACCCGGACCGTGCACGGGGCGTCGCTCCAGTTCCTCACAGCTCCGGTCTACGACGCGCGCACGTGGTTCGGCGAGGACCTGGCTGCCTCACGGGGGCTCGTGGACCGCTACCTGTCCGCGTGGTCCGGACGCGATGGTCGTGCAGTCGGCGCTCTCTACGGGGAGAACGCGACCCTGCTCGACTCTGTGCTGGGAGTGCGGCGCATCGGGCGGGATGCGATCGGGTCGTTTGCCGCGGAGCACGGTGGGGCGCCGCTGCGGCTGGACGCGATCCCCGGTGGCGGGGGGCCGGCGCTCTACGGCTACTGGCCCGAATACCGTGGTCCCCTCACGGCCTACCTGACCTACACCGGTGACGACGGCACCGGCTGCCCGGGTGGCGTCACGGCACAGCTGCAGATCGAGAAGGGCCGGATCGTGGCCGAGCGCCGGTACCACGACGTCGCGTCGATGCGCAGCTGCGTCAGCGCGTCGGAGCTGCCGGACGGCTGGTGGACGCATGCGGTCCTCCCCGCGCCCGTCGAGGACCGGGTCACCGGAACCGTCACGGTGGCCGGGCGGCGGGTCGAGGTGCACAACGGCACCGAGGCGGCCGACGATCTGGTCCGCTGGGCGATGGGACGGTTCCCCACCGCTCACCTCGGCATGCCGGACGTCGCGTCCGTCGCGTTCGACGAGCACGCCCATCCGGTCGAGTGTTCCAGCGACAGATGGGGACTGGCCCGCCCGCAGGGCAGGAGCAGCAGCATCTACCTGTGCGACACCGTCGAAGGGGCGGCCGCGACGCCGTTCCAGCGGTCGATGATGTTGCACGAGCTCGCGCACGCGTGGATGTGGCAGAACCTCGACGAGCCGACCCGGGAGCAGTTCCTGGCCCGGATGCAGCTGCGGGCGTGGAACGCGCCCGGCGTCCCCTGGGAGACCCGCGGGATGGAGCAAGCAGCCGACGTCATCGCATGGGGACTGGCCGAGGCCCCGCTACAGGGTCGGGAGCTCGCGGACCGCAGCTGTGCCGAGCTCACCCAAGCGTTCGAGCTGCTGACCGGCGCTGCCCCACTGCACCTACCGTGCCCGCCGAGGCGGTGACGGCCAGGAGCGCGCGATGTGCACGGGAGCGCGAGCGCGATCGGAGATGAGAGCGCCTGAACCCGGCGGCCGGTCGAACCTCAGGAGCGTGTGCTCAGCTCCGCTGCGATGGCGTCCGCCGCCGAGCGGAGCGGCGCCACGGCCTTCTCGACCATGCCGTCTGCCATCCGGGTGAGCGGGCCGGACATCGAGACCGCGAGCCGGCCGTCGCCCGGCACGGGGACCGCGACACACCGCACACCGAGCTCCTGCTCCTCGTCGTCCACGGCGTACCCGCGGCTCCGGGTCCGGTCGATCTCGGCGATGAACGCATCCGGCGTCGTGATCGAGTGCTCCGTTCGGCTCGCCATCCCGGTGCGCCCGAGCAGCGCTCGGATCTCGTCGTCGTCGTGCGATGCGAGGATCGCCTTGCCGACGGCGGTCGTGTGCGGGTCGACGCGACGACCCACTTCCGTGAACATCCGCATCGAGTTCTGCGAGGGCATCACCTGGCCGACGTAGACCACCTGGTCGCCGTCGAGCATCGCGAGGTTGACCGACTCGCCGAGCTCCGCGACCACGGCGGCCAGGTGCGGCCTGGCCCAGCTGGCCAGCCGCCGCGACGTCGTCTCGCCGAGCCGGATCAGGCGAGGGCCGAGGGCGTACTGCCGCGAGGGCTCCTGACGGACATAGCCGAGGTCGACGAGCGTGCGGACGAGCCGATGGATCGTGGGCAGCGGGAGGTGCGTGTCGGCCGCCAGCTGCGAGAGGCTGATCACGCCGCCGGCGTCGGCGATGGTCTCGAGGATCGCGAAGGCCCGGTCCAGGGACTGGACGCCGCCCGTGGCCCTCGCGCCGCCCGCGGGGCCGCGACCGGACGCCGAGGAGCCCGCGCTCGGCGTGGCGCTGGAGCGGGCGCTCGAACGCGTCCCGGTCGTGCGTGCGGGCATGCGGCCCTGCCTCTCTCGGCTCGTCGTCTCACGAGGCGCAACGCCGTTTGTGAGAATAGTTTTCCGTATGATGAAATCATAGCCCAGCGAGCGCCATCGGGTGGCAGCCAGCGCCGTGCGTCACTGCCGTCCAGTCTCGCAGGGGGACGGCCGCCGCCGGCGAGGCGGGGCCGCGTGTCCGAACCACGAACCAGCCCCACGCGGGCGTGAGCAAGGAGCGAGCATGACAGCCACCGGCACCCTCACTGTCGCAGGACCGCCCGTCGAGCGAAGCGACGAGGTCCTGACGCCGGAGGCGCTCGAGCTCGTGGCCGACCTCCAGCGCCGCTTCGGCGCCCGACGTGACGAGCTGCTCCGCGCGCGGGCCGCGCGTCGGGCTGCCCTCGCGGACGGTGGCACGCTCGACTTCCTCCCCGAGACGGCCGAGGTCCGGTCCGGTGACTGGACGGTCGCCGCACCGCCTCCCGCCCTGCGCGACCGGCGCGTCGAGATCACGGGTCCGACCGACCGCAAGATGGCGATCAATGCCCTCAACAGCGGAGCGAGGGTGTGGCTCGCCGACCTCGAGGACGCCAACACCCCGCACTGGCGCAACGTCGTCGGGGGACAGGTGACGCTGCGCGACGCCGTCCGCGGCACCATCGCGTTCACGAGCCCCGAGGGCAAGGAGTACGCCCTGCGCGACCCGGAGCAGGCACCCGTCATCGTGCCGCGTCCGCGGGGCTGGCACTTCGACGAGGCCCACGTCACGCTCGACGGCGCACCGGTCGTGGCAGCGCTGCTCGACTTCGGCCTCTACGCCTTCCACAACACGCACGAGCTGCTCCGGCGCGGGAGCGGTCCCTACTTCTACCTCCCGAAGATGGAGTCGCACCTCGAGGCGCGTCTGTGGGACGACGTCTTCACCCGCACCGAGGAGGTGCTCGGTCTCGACCACGGCACGATCCGGGCCACCGTGCTCATCGAGACGATCCCGGCCGCCTTCGAGATGGACGAGATCCTCTACGAGCTGCGAGACCATGCAGCCGGGCTCAACGCCGGTCGGTGGGACTACCTCTTCTCCATCATCAAGAACTTCCGCGACGCCGGCCCCGCCTTCACCCTCCCGGACCGCAACGACGTGACGATGAACGCGCCGATGATGAAGGCCTTCAGCGACCTGCTCGTCGCGACGTGCCACCGCCGCGGTGCCATGGCCATCGGCGGCATGGCGGCGTTCATCCCGAGCCGCCGCGACGCCCAGGCCAACGAGCGCGCCTTCGCGAAGGTGCGCGAGGACAAGACCCGCGAGGCGAGGGCCGGCTTCGACGGGTCCTGGGTCGCCCACCCCGACCTCGTCGGCCTGTGCGCCGAGGTCTTCACCGAGACGCTGGGCGACCGGCCCAACCAGCTGGACCGGCAGCGCGACGACGTGAAGGTGACGGCCTCCGACCTGCTCGCAGTCTCCCGGACCCCCGGCGAGCGCACGCTCCAGGGCTTGCGGGGCAACGTGTCCGTCGGCATCCAGTACCTCCACGCCTGGCTCTCGGGCAACGGCGCCGCCGGCATCGACAACCTCATGGAGGACGCCGCCACCGCCGAGATCTCGCGGTCCCAGGTGTGGCAGTGGATCCACAACGACGTGACGCTCGCCGACGGCACGACGGTGACGGCCGAGCTCGTCCAGGCCGTGGTCGAGGAGGAGTGTGCCGCCCTCCGCAGCGCCGTCGGAGGGGACCGTTTCGACGCCGACGGTCTCTGGGCCGAGGCACGTCGGCTGTTCGTCGGCAGCGCGGTCTCCGACGACTTCCCGGACTTCCTCACCCTGCCGGCGTACGCGGCCGTCCTCGACGCCGAGGCCCGCTGACCGTCGGGCTCAGCCCTTGACCCGGTCGCCGCCCACCCACACGCCGGCCAGGTCGGAGGCACCCGCGAGCGCGAACGTCTTGGCGAGGGCGTCCTCCGGGCACGCGGCGTGCCGCAGGCCGACGTCGAGCGGGTCGCCCGACAGCGGCCGCACCCACACCGCGTCGAACTGCTTGCCGACCGACAGGTCCCCGACCTGCTCGCCGAGCCCGAGTGCCAGGGCACCTGCCCGGGTGGCCAGGTGCAGCAGGTCCGGCGCCCGGAGCGGCAGACCCCGGGCGCCGAGGAGCTGCTGCATGAAGTACGCCTGCAGTCCCTCCTTGAGCAGCGAGAAGCCGGTGCCCGCGCCGACGTCCGAGCCGAGGGCGACCCGGACGCCGTGCTCGGCGTGCGCCCGGAGCGGGAAGAGGCCGCTGCCGAGCGCGGAGTTGCTCGTCGGGCAGTGCGCCACCGCTGCACCCTGGGAGGCGAGCATCGCCAGCTCCCGGTCGGTCGCGTGGACGTTGTGGGCCAGGACCGTGCTCGTGCCGACGAGCCCGTGCCGGTCGTAGGTGTCGACGTAATCCTCGGCGTCGGCGAAAAGCGCTGCCACAGCGGCCACTTCGGCCGGGTTCTCGTTGACGTGCGACGTGAACCACGCTCCCGGGACGTCCTTGAGGACGGCCCGGCACGAGTCGAGCAGGTCGTCGCTCGCGGAGTACGAGAAGCGCGGCGTCACGGCGTACCTCGACCGGCCCCGCCCGTGCCAGCGACGCGCGAGGTCGAGCGCCTCGTCATAGGCCCGCTCCGGCGTGCTGAGCAGGGCCGCGGGCAGCGAACGGTCGCTGACGACGAGGCCCGCGGTGACGCGCACACCGACCCGCTCGACCTCCTCGAAGAGGACGTCCACGGCGCTCGCGAAGTGCGAGCCGAAGACGAGGGCGGTCGTCGTGCCGGCGGACACGAGGCCGGCGACGAACTCCGTCGCCACCTCGCGCGCATAGGGCGCCGAGGCGAGCCGCGCCTCCTCGGGCAGCGCGCACTCGTCGAGCCACTGGAGCAGCGGCATGCCGAGCGCGCCGATCGCCCGGACCTGCGGGTAGTGGACGTGGGTGTCGACGAGGCCCGGGAGCACGAGGCCCCCACTCAGGTCGACGACGTCCTCGTCGGGATGGCGGCGGCGGGCGTCTGCGTAGGCGCCGCGTTCGATGATGGTGCCGTCGACGACGCGAAGGGCGATGTCCGCGTCCGCGCGGAGCACATGACCCGTCGGGGCGTAGGAGCCGCCGGGAGGGGTGTCGAAGAAGGTGCCGCGGTAGATCGTCACCGGGCCACCTCCGAACGGCCGTCGGACGGCGGGGACATCGACGAGGCTGACGAGGCTGACGGGGGACGCGAGCCGGACGGTCGGGCCGCGAACCGCCGCAGCAGGTCGCCCGCAACGCTGACGGCAATGGTCGCGGGGTCCTTGCCGACGATGTCCGGCAGGCCGATGGGCGTCGTGATCCGGGCCAGGGCGGCGTCGTCGTGGCCCTCACGGCGCAGCAGCACCTCGAAGCGACGCCACTTCGCCGATGACCCGATGAGCCCGATCGAGCCCAGGTGGCTGCTGCGCAGGGCCATGTCGCACAGGGCCGCGTCCTCTGCGTGGTCGTGCGTCATGATGAGCAGGTCCGTCCCGGCGGGGACCTGCCCCAGAGCCATCTCGGGCACCGGGGCGTGGTGCACGTGGATGCGCGCGACGGCGTCGTCGAGGACGGCCAGGCGCTGCGGCTCCACCTGGTCGGCGCGTGAGTCGACGAGGTGCAGCTCGAGGTCGTGCCTCGCGAGGATGCGGGCCAGCTCGAGCCCGACGTGGCCGACACCGAAGATCGCGACGGCGGGCACGACGGCGAGCGGCTCGAGCAGGATGGTCACCTCGCCGCCGCAGCACTGCTGACCGTGCTCGCCGGGTGCCTTGTCGCTGAGCGAGAGCGTCAGGGTCTCAGGTGCGGACGCGCCGTCGGCGATGAGCGCCCGGCTGCGGTCGACGGCGGTCGCCTCGAGATTCCCGCCGCCGATGGTGTCCCAGACCTCGTCGGCGGCCACGACCATCTTGGCGCCGGCCTCGCGGGGCGCGTGACCGCGCACGGCCGTGACCGTGACGAGGACTCCGGGCAGGCGCTGGGCGCGCAGGGCCTCGACGGCCCGGACCCAGCTCATCGTCCCGCTCCGGCCGTGGCTGCGGCCGTGGCTCCGGCCGCGACCTGCTCGGACTCCGGGCGCATCCGCGGTGCCTCGGCCGGAGGCTGGTCCGGCGCCGGCGCGCCGTCACCCAACGTCATCCCGGCACTCGCGGCACGCTCTGCCTCGCCGTCCTCGGCGTGCTGGCTGCGCGCGGACTCGACGGCCCAGTAGACCGCCTCCGGGGTGGCCGGCGAGGCGAGGGCCACGCTCGTCCCCGGCGGGCCGAACGCGGCGGCCGCCTGGCGCAGGGCCTCCCGCACCGAGAAGGCCAGCATGAGGGGCGGTTCGCCGACGGCCTTGGAGCCGTAGACGGCGCCCTCCTCGTGCGCGTGCTCGAGCAGCGACACGTTGAAGACCTCGGGCATCTCCGAGAAGGACGGCAGCTTGTAGGTGCTTGCGGCCTGGGTGGCCAGCCGTCCGCGGGAGGGCCAGTCGCTCTCGTCCCAGCGCAGGTCCTCGAGCGTGAGCCACCCTGCGCCCTGGACGAAACCGCCCTCGATCTGGCCCAGGTCGACAAGTGGGGAGAGGCTGTCGCCGACGTCGTGGACGATGTCGACGCGCCGCGTGCGGTACGCGCCGGTGAACCCGTCCACCTCCGTCTCGGCCGCCGCGACGCCGTAGGCGAAGTACTTGAACGGCGAGCCCTGCATGCGCGACGAGTCCCAGTGAAGGCCCTCGGTGCGGTAGAAGCCGGCTGCCCACAGCTGGACCCGCTGGACGTACGCGAGGCCCACGACGTCGTCCCAGTCGATGTGCTCGGCGTCGTCGCCGACGGCGTGCACCATGCCCCGGTCGAAGCGCACGTCGTGCGGGTTGACGCCCAAGGCCCCGGCCGCGACCTGGGCCAGCCGCCCCCGGATCTGCTCGCACGCGTTCTTGACGGCTCCGCCGTTGAGGTCGGCCCCCGAGCTCGCCGCGGTGGCAGAGGTGTTGGGGACCTTGTCGGTGCGGGTCGGGGCGAGGCGCACCTTGTGCAGCGGGACGCCGAGCGTGGTCGCGGCCACCTGCAGCATCTTGGTGTGCAGCCCCTGGCCCATCTCCGTGCCGCCGTGGTTGATGAGCACCGACCCGTCCTTGTAGACGTGCACCAGCGCGCCGGCCTGGTTGAACGCCGTGAGGTTGAAGGAGATCCCGAACTTCACGGGTGTGATGGCGAGGGCCCGCTTCGTGTCGGCGTGGGTCGCGTTGAACGCGGCGATCTCGTGGCGCCGCCGGTCCAGCTCACCGCTCGCGACGACCCCGTCCCAGGCGGCCACCAGGCGCTCGGGGTGGCGCACCGCCTGGCCGTACGGCGTGCTCTGGCCCTCGACGTAGAAGTTGCGGCGCCGCAGCTCGGCGGGGTCGATCCCGAGCAGGGGTGCACACCGGCCGAGGATGTCCTCGATGACGAGCATGCCCTGGGGACCGCCGAAACCCCGGAAGGCCGTCTGCGAGGTCTTGTTGGTCCGCGCGATGCGACCGTTCACGCGGACGTCCGGGATCCAGTAGGCGTTGTCGATGTGGCAGAGGGCACGGGCGAGCACCGGTTCGGACAGGTCGAGGCTCCAGCCACCGTCGGCGGTCAGGGTGGCATCGAGGGCCTGGAGGCGTCCGTCGTCGTCGAAGCCGACCCGCCACTCGGCGTGGAAGCCGTGCCGCTTGCCGGTCATCGTCATGTCCTGGGTCCGGTTGAGCCGCAGACGAACCGGGCGCCCGGTGAGTGTGGAGCCCAGGGCGGCGATGGCGGCCAGGCCGTGGGGCTGCATCTCCTTGCCGCCGAAGCCGCCGCCCATGCGGAGGCACTGGACGGTGACCTCGTTGCTCGCGATCCCGAGCACGTGCGCGATGATCTCCTGCGTCTCGCTCGGGTGCTGGGTGCTCGACTGCGCGAAGACCTGGCCGTTCTCGTCGACGTGGGCGAGCGCACAGTGCGTCTCGAGGTAGAAGTGCTCCTGCCCGGCGAACTCGAGCTCGCCGCTCAGCACGTGCGTCGAGCGCGCGAGGCCGGCACCGACGTCGCCGCGCTCGAGGCGCGGCTGGGCCCCTTGGAAGGACTCGGCGGCGATGGCCTCGCGGACCGTGACGATCGCGGGGTGCGGCTCGTAGTCGACCTCCACCGCTGTCGCGCCGAGCCGGGCGGCCTCGAGCGTCTCCCCGAGGACCCAGCACACGGCGTGGCCCACATACATCACCTCGGTGGGGAACAACGGCTCGTCGTGCTTGACCCCAGCGTCGTTGACGCCGGGGACGTCTGCTGCGGTCAGGACACGCACGACACCCTCGACGGCGTACGCCGGCTCGACGCGCAGGGCTTTCACCGTGGCGCGGGCGTGAGGTGCCTGCACCGGCCAGGCGTGCAGCACGTGGGCGGTGCGGCCGACGAGGTCGTCGGTGTACAGGGCTCGACCCGTGACGTGGAGCGTTGCTGCCTCGTGCGGGATCGTCTGTCCCACAACGGGGTTCGTCGGGCGCTCGGAGAGCTGGCTCATGCTCCCACCTCCTGCTGCGTCGCGTGCTGGGCATGGAGCTTGAGCAGGGCCGTGCCCAGCATCGTGCTCCGGTAGGCCGCACTGGCGCGGTGGTCGTCGAGCGGTGTGCCCTCGGCGCGCATCACCGCGGCCGCCTCGCGGACGACCTCCCTGCTCCAGGCGCGGCCCTCGAGGGCCGCCTCGGTCGCGAGTGCGCGGACGGGGGTCGCGGCGACGCCGCCGAGACCGATCCGGGCCTTGCGCACGGTGCCGTCCTCGACGGTGACGGCGAAGCCCACGGCGACGCTGCTGATGTCGTCGAAGCGCCGCTTGGCGATCTTGTGGAAGGCCGACACAGGAGCGAGCGGGAGCGGGACCCGCACGGCGCGGATGACCTCGTCGGCGGCCCGGACGGTCTGGCGGTAGCCGGTGAAGTAGTCGGCCAGCGGCACCTCGCGCTCGCCGCGCGACGAGGCGAGCACGACGGCCGCCTCGAGGGCGAGCAGCGCCGGGGGCAGGTCGCCGATGGGCGAGCCGGTGCCGAGGTTGCCGCCGATGGTCGCGCCGTTGCGGATGAGGCGTGAGGCGAACTGCGGGAACACCTCGGCGAGCAGCGGGATCCGACCGTCCAGCCTGGTCTCGACCTCGGACAGCGTGAGGGCCGCGCCGATCTCGACGGACGTGGCGCCGACCTCGAGGCCGCGCAGCTCCTCGACCCGGTCGATCCCGATGACGTGGGGCGCGCGGGTGCCGCGCAGGTTGACCTCGACGCCCCAGTCGGTCGACCCGGCGACGAGCACCGCGTCGGGGTGCTCTGCCATGAGGGCGAAGACGTCGGCGAGGTCCGCCGCTCGGGCGTAGGAGCCGGACGCCGTGGAGAGCCGTGTGGCGACGGCCGCCGGTGCCGGCTCGTGACGGCGCGCGGCGAGCGGGTCGGACTCCGCAGGAGCGCCCAGCGCGTACGCGGCGTCACGGATCGGCCGGTAGCCGGTGCAGCGGCACAGGTTGCCCGACAGGGCGTGGAGGTCGAAGCCGTTGGGGCCGTGTTCGTCACCGTCGTCGTGACCGGGAGCCGTGTCGCAGCGGCCGGGGCGGTAGTACTCGGCGGCCATGCTGCAGACGAACCCGGGCGTGCAGTAACCGCACTGCGAGCCGCCGCGCTCGGCCAGCTCCTGCTGCACGGGGTGCAGCCTCGTGGGCTCGCCGAGGCCCTCGGCCGTCACGACCTCCTGCCCGTCGAGCGAGGCCGCCGGGATGAGGCACGCGTTGATGGCGGTCCAGGCCGTGGCGTCGGCCGTGCCGTCCGCAGTCTCTCCGCGCCCGCCGAAGGAGTCGCTGCCGGGGCGGGCCACGAGGACCGAGCACGCCCCGCACTCACCCTCGGCACAGCCCTCCTTGGCGCCGGTCAGGCCACGCGACCGGATCAGGTCGAGCGCGCTCGTCCAGGCCGGCACACCGGCGAGGTCGATGCGCTCGCCGTTGACGCAGACCGACGGGGTCGGTGCGGTGGTCGAAGACGTCATTGTCCACTCCTCGTGGTGCGCGAAGCACCGGTTCGACCGGTCGAGACGACGATCGGCCGCATGGTTGGGGGGTGAACCGAGCCGCTGGTTATCCATGCCGAACAACGGTCGGACGCTGCATCGATCGTACGCGGCAGCCCAGTCCGTTGGGAAGGTGTGGCTCGGCAGTTATTCCACTATGTGGATAGTTGGTTCCGTTCAGAGGAACTGTCTGGACAGCTTCGGGTGCCGGTTGACGTCCTTGTAGAGCAGGTAGCGGAAGCGTCCCGGGCCTCCCGCGTAGCAGGCCTGCGGGCAGAACGCGCGCAGCCACATGAAGTCCCCCGCCTGCACCTCGACCCAGTCCCTGTTGAGCAGGTAGACGGCCTTGCCCTCCAGCACGTAGAGGCCGTGCTCCATGACGTGGGTCTCGGGAAAGGGGATGACCCCTCCCGGCTCGAAGGTGACGATCGTGACGTGCATGTCGTGACGCACGTCGAGCGGGTCGACGAAGCGTTTCGTCGTCCACGCGTCGTTCGTGTCCGGCATCGGGTTGGCCTCGACGTCGCGCTCGTGCGTGACGAACGCCTCCGGTGCGTCGATGCCGTCGACCGGCTCGTAGGCCTTGCGGATCCAGTGGAACGTCGCCGGCTCGTTCGCGTCGGCATCGACCCTGAGACGCCAGCGGGCCCCGGCCGGCAGGTACGCGTACCCGCCCGGCTCCATGACGTGCTCGTCGACCTGCCCGTCGGGGCCGACGAGGAGCCGCAGCGACCCGCCGACGACGAAGAGGACGCCCTCGGCGCCGGGGTCGAGCTCGGGCCGGTCGCTGCCTCCGCCGGGCGACACCTCGACAACGTACTGCGAGAACGTCTCGGCGAACCCCGACAGCGGCCGGGCGATGACCCAGGTGCGGGTCCCCTCCCAGTAGGGGAGCGCGCTGGTGACGATGTCGCGCATCGTCCCGCGGGGCAGGAGGGCATACGCCTCGGTGAAGACGGCCCGGTCGGTCGTCAGGTCGGTCTGGGGTGGCAACCCGCCCTGCGGGACGTGGTAGCTCGGCTGGTTCATGCGTCTCCTCTCCGCAGCAGCCGCCCACGCGGCGCTGCGTCGACGTCCACGGGGGTGCCGCGCAGCCAGGTCTGCCGCACGAGGCCCGTGAGCGTGCGGCCGGCGTACGCCGACACGGGGTTCTTGTGCTGCAGGGCGTTCGCGTCGACGACGAACTCGTCGTCGGGGGCGAAGACGGCGAGGTCGGCGTCCGCTCCCACGGCGATCCGTCCCTTGGCGGCCAGACCGACCTGCTCCGCGGGTGCAGTGGACATCCAGCGCACGACGTCCGGCAGCCCGAGGCCGCGGGCCCGCGCGCCGGTCCAGGTGGCGGCGAGCCCGAGCTGGAGCCCGGCGATGCCGCCCCATGCCGTGCCGAAGTCGCCGCTGTCGAACGCCTTGAGGTCGGGCGTGCACGGCGAGTGGTCGGTGACGACGAGGTCGATGTCGCCCGAGGCCAGCCCCTCCCAGAGGCGGTCGCGGTTCGCCGACTCGCGGATCGGCGGGCAGCACTTGAACTCCGTCGCCCCGTCCGGGATCTCCTCGGCCGAGAAGGTCAGGTAGTGCGGGCACGTCTCGACGCCGAGCGCGACGCCGTCGGCGCGCGCCGATCTCAGCATCGGCAGAGCGTCGGAGCTCGACAGGTGCAGCACGTGCGCGCGGCCACCGGTCCGCCGGGCCAGCTCGATGACGTGGGCGATCGCGAGGTTCTCGGCGCCACGCGGACGCGAGCGCAGGAAGGCGGCGTACGCCCGACCGTCCGCCGGACGGGCCTGCTCGATGACGTGCGCGTCCTCGGCGTGGACGATCATCAGCGCGCCGAGGCGCGCCGTCTCGTGCATCGCGGCCTCGAAGTCGGCCGGCTCGAGGTGCGGGAACTCGTCGACACCCGAGTGCAGCAGGAAGCACTTGAACCCGAAGACGCCCTGCTCATGCAACGGTCCGAGGTCTCCGACGTTGCCGGGGACGGCTCCGCCCCAGAAGCCGACGTCGACCCAGGCCTGCCCACGGGCGACCTCGCGCTTGGCCTCCAGCGCCTCGACGGTCGTCGTCGGGGGGACGGAGTTGAGCGGCATGTCGACGATGGTCGTCACCCCGCCACGGGCGGCGGCACGGGTGGCGCTCGCGAAGCCCTCCCACTCGGTGCGCCCCGGTTCGTTGACGTGCACGTGCGTGTCGACGAGCCCGGGCAGGAGCACCTCGTCGGGTGCCAGGTCGACGAGGGCCCGCGCCGCGAGCATCCGCGCGGCGGGCTCGAGCTCGGCGAGCGTCGCCGCCGTACGGAGCTCGGCCACGCGGCCGTCCTGCACCCCGACGACCGCCGCGGTGACGTGTCCGTCGACGACGGCGCGGGGCGCGCGGATCAGCGTGTCGAGAGCCATGCGGGCGACTCCTTCGTCGGGCCTTCGTGTCCGACCGTATGCCGCGCGGCACGGATCGGGGAGCGATGTCGGCCGAGGGGCCCTCCGTCGACCTCGACGAGGTCGCCGTCGCGGAGGTACGGGCGCGGCTCCGGCGCCGCCATGGCGACACCGGCGGGGGTGCCGGTGATGACGACGTCGCCGGGCTCCAGGGTCATCAGCGCACTGACGTACGACAGCGCCGCGCCCACCCCGAGGACCATGTCGTCGGTCGTGCCGTCCTGGCGGCGCCGGCCGTTCACGTCGAGCCGCAGGCGCACCCCGGTCGCGTCCGGCGCGGGGAGCTCGTCAGGTGTGACGAGCCACGGACCCAGCGGGCAGTAGGTGTCGGCGGACTTGCCCTTCGTCCACGTGCCACCGCGCTCGAGCTGCAGCTCGCGGTCGGTGAGGTCGTCGGCGAGGGTGTAGCCCGCGACCGCGGCGAGGGCCTCCTCGGGGGTGGCGTCGGTGAGCCGGCGACCCACGACGACCGCGAGCTCGACCTCGTGGTCCGTCGTCGTGGACCCGGGCAGGAGGCGTACCGGGTCGTCGGGTCCGCAGACCGAGCTCGTCGCCTTGAGGAACACGACGGGCTCGGTCGGCACCGGGACCCCGAGGACGGCCGCGTGGTCGTGGTAGTTGAGGCCGAGGCCGACGATCTTCCCCGGACGGGCGACAGATGGTCCGTACCGGGGGACGCCTCCGGCGCCGTCCGCCGGCGAGCGACCGGCCGCGTGCAGGGGAACAGGCAGGGGAGCAAGCAGGTCGCGCTCGAGCGCCTCGTGGGCAGCGGGGATCCCGTGGGCCAGGAAGCCGGCGTCGACGTCGGTCGCGACCGGGGCGAGGTCGAGCAGCGTACCGTCCGTCGTCACGACGACAGGGCGCTCCGAGCCCGGCGGGCCCACGCGTGCGAACCTCATGCCGGAGCCACGCTCAGCGACTGCGCGAGGCGCTGCCCGATGCGTTCCAGGGCCGCCCCCGGTGCCTCGAGCGACCCCTCGAGCGACCCCGCCTCGTCGGTCGTCGTCAGGACGTCCGCGAAACCAGCAGCGGCCCAGGTCTCCCGGTCCAGGAGGCAGCGACCGGCGACGGCGACCACAGGGACGCCCGCTGCGCGCGCCGCCGCCGCCACGGCGGCCGGCGCCTTCCCGCGCAGCGTCTGCTCGTCGAGCGATCCCTCTCCGGTGATGACGAGGTCCGCGCCGGACAGCAGGTCGACCAGCCCCGTGAGCTCGAAGACGAGCTCGGCACCGGGGCGCGCGACCGCCCCCAGCGCGGCCACGAGCGCGAAGCCGACCCCACCCGCGGCCCCGGCACCCGGGACGTCACGCAGGTCGTGCCCGGTCGAGGCGGCGACGACGTCGGCCCAGTGTCCGAGCGCCGTGTCGAGACGGTCGACCTCCTCGGCGGTGGCACCCTTCTGCGGCCCGTAGACGGCAGCCGCGCCCTCCGGACCCGTGAGCGGGTTGTCGACGTCGCACGCGACGACGATCTCGGCGGTGGCGAGCGCCGGGTGCAGGCCGGTCAGGTCCAGCGTCGCGACATCCGCCAGGGCCGCGCCGCCCTCGGAGACGGGGCGGCCTGCCGCGTCCGGGGTGCGTGCTCCCAGGGCGCGCAGCAGCCCGGCCCCGCCGTCGGTGCCGGCACTGCCGCCGATGCCGACGACGAGGCGGCGGCATCCGGCGTCGAGGGCCGCGGCCATGACCTCACCCGTGCCCCGGCTCGTGGACGTGAGCGGCGCGGAGACGCCGCCCGGAAGCTGCCCCAGGCCGCTCACCTCCGCGAGCTCGACGACGGCCGTGTCGCCCCGCCTCGCCCACGCGGTCGCCACCGGCGCGCCCGTGGGTCCACTGGCACGGACGGGGACGCGGTGGAACCCCGCCGCGACGGCGGCCGCGACGGTCCCGTCGCCGCCGTCAGCCACCGGGACGGTGACGACCTCGGCGTCGGGGCAACCCGCCCGGACACCGGCCAGGAGGCACGACGCGACGGTGGCTGCGCTCAGCGTCCCCTTGAACTTGTCCGGGGCGATGACGACTCGGGGCACGGGAGCTCCTTGGGTCGGGTTCAGTCGAGGTTCGCGTAGAGCGCGGTGGGGGCGTCCTGCTCGCTGACCGCGAGCTCCTCGAACTCGGTCACGGTGCCGAGCGAGGTGCCCATGGACACGTTGGTCACCCGCTCGAGGATGACCTCGACGACGATGGGGACGCGGTGCTCGACGACCATCTTCTTGGCCTGCTCGAGCGCGGGCAGGATCTCCTCCGGTCGAGTGACCCGGATCGCCTTGCACCCCAAGCCCTCTGCCACCTTGACGTGGTCGACTCCGTACCCGTTCACCTCGGGAGCGTTGATGTTCTCGAAGGAGAGCTGGACGCAGTAGTCCATGTCGAAACCACGCTGCGACTGGCGGATGAGGCCGAGGTACGCGTTGTTCACGAGGACGTGGATGTACGGGATGTTGAACTGCGCCCCGACCGCCAGCTCCTCGATCATGAACTGGAAGTCGTAGTCGCCCGACAGCGCCACGACCGTCGAGTCGGGGTCGGCCGTGGCGACTCCGAGGGCGGCCGGCACGGTCCAGCCCAGCGGACCGGCCTGGCCGGCGTTGATCCAGTGCCGGGGCCGGTAGACGTGGAGCAGCTGGGCGGCCTGGATCTGGGAGAGGCCGATCGTGCTGACGTAGCGGACGTCGCTGCCGAAGGCCTTGTTCATCTCCTGGTAGACCCGCTGCGGCTTGATCGGCACGACGTCGAAGTTCGTCTTTCGCCACAGGTTTCGCTTGCGCTCGAGGCACTCCGCGACCCATCCGGTGCGGTCCGGCAGCCGACCCGCGGCGCGGCGCTCGCGTGCCGCCTCGACGAACAGCTCGAGGGCCGCCCTGGCGTCGGAGACGATGCCGAAGTCGGGGGCGAAGACCCGCCCGATCTGCGTCGGCTCGATGTCGACGTGCACGAAGGTGCGGCCCGCGGTGTAGGTCTCGAGGTCGCCGGTGTGACGGTTGGCCCACCGGTTCCCGATCCCCAGCACGAAGTCCGACGCGAGCAGCGTCGCGTTGCCGTAGCGGTGGCTCGTCTGCAGACCGACCATGCCGACGTTGAGCTCGTGGTCGTCGGCGATCGTGCCCCAGCCCATGAGGGTCGGCACGACGGGCACGCCGGTGAGCTCGGCGAACTCGACGAGCAGGTCGGCCGCGTCGGCGTTGATGATGCCTCCGCCCGCGACGATGAGCGGGCGGTCGGCGGCCTCGAGCAGGTCGAGCGCCTTGTCGACCTGGCGACGCGTCGCGGCCGGCTTGTAGACGGGCAGCGGCTCGTACGTGTCGACGTCGAACTCGATCTCGGTCTGCTGGACGTCGATGGGCAGGTCGATGAGGACGGGGCCGGGTCGGCCGGAGCGCATGAGGTGGAAGGCCTGCTGGAACGTGCCGGGGACCTGGGCGGCCTCGAGGACCGTGACGGCCATCTTCGTCAGCGGCTTGGCGATCGCGGCGATGTCGACGGCCTGGAAGTCCTCCTTGTGCAGCTTGGCGACGGGTGCCTGACCGGTGATGCAGAGGATGGGGATCGAGTCGGCGCTCGCCGAGTAGAGCCCCGTGACCATGTCGGTGCCCGCGGGGCCGCTCGTGCCGATGCAGACGCCGATGTTGCCGGCGCGGGCGCGCGTCCAGCCCTCTGCCATGTGCGAGGCGCCCTCGACGTGGCGGGCGAGCGTGTGGTGCAGGCCGCCTTGGGTCTGCATCGCCTTGTAGAACGGGTTGATCGCGGCCCCGGGTAGGCCGAAGACGTTGGTGATGCCCTCCTTCTTGAGGATCTCCACCGCGGCCTGGGCTGCTGTCATGCGTGCCATGTTCGTGTCCTTGCGTGGCTGCCCCCGGCAGACGGCTGGGTGTCGCGGCGGTATGCCGTGGGGCGGGTCTGTGGGTCAGGCGGGCTGCTGCCCGGACAGGCGCTGCACGCCGCGGAGCAGGGCGGAGTGGTCGAGGCCACCGTCGCCGTTGGCGCGGGCGGAGGCCATGAGCGTCGCGACGAGGCTGCCGAGCGGGAGCACGACCCCCGCCTCACGTGCGGCGGAGCTGACGATGCCCATGTCCTTGTGGTGCAGGTCGATCCGGAAACCGGGCTCGAACGAGTCGGTCCGCATGTTGTCGCGCTTCTGATCCAGCACCTTGGAGCCGGCGAGGCCGCCGCCGAGGACGGTCAGGGCGGCGTCGAGGTCCACGCCGTAGGCCCGGAGGAAGACGACCGCCTCGGCGAGAGCCTCGATGTTGGCGGCCACGATGAGCTGGTTGGCCGCCTTGACGGTCTGGCCGGCGCCGTTGCCGCCGACGTGGACCACGGTGCTGCCGACCGTGTCGAGGATCGGCTTCGCCTCGGCGAAGTCGTCGGCCGCGCCGCCTACCATGATGGACAGGGTGGCGTTGCGGGCGCCCGCCTCGCCACCGGAGACCGGCGCGTCGAGGAGACGAAACCCCTTGGCGCCGGCCTCCTTCGCGAGCTCGGCGGTGACGTCGGGGCGGATCGAGGAGAAGTCGATGACGAGTGTGCCGGGCTGCGCGTTGGCGAAGACGCCGTCGTCGCCGAGCAGCACCGCCTGCACGTCGGGGGAGTCGGGCACCATGACGGCGACGACGTCGGCGGCCTTGACGGCGTCGGCGATGGAGTCAGCGCCTCGGCCGCCGGCCTCGACGAGGGGGGCGTAGCGGTCGGGGGTGAGGTTGTAGCCCACGACGTCGTGGCCGGCCTTGGCGAGGTGCACGGACATCGGGCTGCCCATGATGCCGAGCCCGATGAAGGCGATGCTGGTCATGTCGATCTCCTTGCGATCGTTGGGAGGTCTGGTGTGGTGGAGGGAGGCCGCGCGGAGCGGCTCACTGCGCGGTCGTCGAGGCGAGCCCCAGCCGGCCGAGGCTGTCGAGGGTGGAGGTCGTCGGCGCGTACTCGAGCCCGACCCACCCGGTGTAGCCGTGCCGAGCGAGGTCGGTGAGGTGACGGTCGAGGTCGAGGCGCCCGGTCCCCGGCTCCCCGCGACCGGGCCAGTCCGCGACCTGGACGTGGGCGACCCGGTCGGCGTAGGTGCCGACGGCGGCGTCGAGGTCGTCCCCGTTGTTGGCCAGGTGGAAGAGGTCGAGCAGGAAGCCGACGTTGTGGGCGCCGGCCGCACGCACGTCGTCCACGACGGCGACGGCGTCCGCGGCCGTGCGCAGGGGATAGGGCTTGGGCCCGCTGACCGCCTCGACGAGGACCGTCGCACCGATGCGGTCCGCCGAGTGGGCGGCCGCCACGATGCTCTCGCGGCCCAGGGCGTCCTGCTCCTGCGGCGACGCGTCGTCGACGCGGTTGCCGAAGAGCGCGTTGAAGGCGCCGACGCCGAGCCGTTCGCCGATGCCGACGGCGACGTCGACGTTGTCGCGGAACTGCCCCACTCGTGAGGGGATCGACAGCACCCCGCAGTCCGGACCGGCCAGGTCGCCTGCGAAGAAGTTGAGCCCGGCGAGACGCACGCCGGCATCCTCGACGGCGCGGACGAGGGCCTCGACGTCGCGGTCGGCCGGCACGGGCTGCTCGGGCCACGGCCACCACAGCTCGATGGTGTCGAAGCCGGCGTCACGGGCGGCCTGGGGTCGCGCGAGCAGCGGCAGCTCGGTGAACAGCATCGAGCAGTTGGCCAGGTAGCGCAGGCCGCCGGGGGCGAGCGGTGCGCCGGGGTGCTGGTTCGTCGTCATCTCTCAACTTCCGTTATGTGGAAAAGAATTTCCGATATGCAAAACGGTATGGGGACGCGCGTCCTCCGTCAAGAGGCCGCAGGCCGTCGTCCCATCTCTTGAGCAGCGTTGCGCTGCAACGGCTTACGACGTAACGAGCACGCCCGGGTCGGTGGGTGGTGGAGCGGAGGTCAGCTGCCGCGGTAGGTCGAGTAGCCGTACGGGTTGAGCAGCAGGGGCACGTGGTAGTGCTTGTCGGAGTCGGCGATCGTGAAAGCGATCGTGACCTCCGGGTAGAAGCCGCGGGTGCCGTTGGCGGCGAACCAGGCGCCGGTCTCGAACCGGAGGCGGTAGTCGCCGGCCTCGAGCCGGTCGGGCCCGAGGGACCCGACCCGGCCGTCCGCGTCCGTCGTCGCGGCGCCCAGAGCCTCCCCGGACGCCGACTCGAGCGTGACCCCGAGGTCCCGCGCCGGCCGCCCGGTGCTGGTGTCGAGCACGTGGGTCGACAGGGTCGACATCAGAGCACCCCCTCGAGCCGGAGCAGGGCGATCTCGCGCAGCTGGGCCACGGTCTCGGCGCGCTCGGTCTCGTCGTCGTTGGCGAGCCGACGCCGCAGCTCCGCGAGGATCTCCGAGGCGGACCGTCCGGCGGCGCGGATGAGGAAGACGCGGTCGAAACGCTTCTCGTACGCGGCGTTGCCGGCGGCCAGGGCCGCGGCGACCTCGCGGTCGGCGGGGTCGACGCCCGACTGCTCGCGCCGGGAGAGCTCGGCGTGGTGCTCCGGTGCGCTCGCCCGCTCCCCGATGCGGGGGTGCCCGGCGAGCGCCGCGACGAGCTCCGCGTCGTCGAGGTGGCGGGCGGATCGCTCCGCCACCTCGAGGACCGCGTCGCGTCCGGCATACGGCCGCCCGGCGAGCACCTCGTCGGCCCAGCGGTCGACGCCGAGGCAGGCGAGCAGCCGCGGTCGCAGGGACTCCACCGGCTCGTCGTTGAAGGTCTCGAGTCCCGCGGACGCCGAGGTGCTGGTGTCGGTGGTCCGGCTCATGCCATCTGGTCCACGTCGACGCTGCGCGTGCGGGCACTGTGGATCGGGTTGGCGTCGGCGACGAGGCCGTCGAAGCGGTACGCCGCGATCTTCGAGATCTCGACGAGCGCCGCCGCGTGCTCCTGGCTCGGCGAGTTGTTGAGCCGCTCCCACCCGTGACGCAGCACCTGTGCGAAGGAGTCCCGGTCGCGCACGCACGTGACGAGCGGGAAGCCGAAACGGTCGCGGTACTGGTGCGTCAGCTCGGACAGCTCCAGGTGGTCCTTCTCGTCCAGACGCGTGAGGCCCAGCGCTGCCTGGTCGCGCAGTGAGTCCTCACCCTCGTCACCGCCGGCGACGCTCTCGGCCCCGAGGTCCGGGTAGGCGTCGATGAGGTCGAGCTGCTCCTCGGTGGTGGCCGAGAAGAGCGCCTCCTGGAAGGCCTGGCGCAGGTCCTTGGTGTCGGCGAACGGCCGCTGGTCGTAGGCCCGCTCGACCACCCAGGTCGGCCCCTGGAAGAGGCTCCCGAACGTGTCCACGAACTGCTCCCGGGTCATCTCGTTGACCTCGGTGAGGCGGATGAGCCGGCCCGGGGTGCCGGCGACGGCCGGACCCCGCGTCGAGCCGACGTGGTGGAAGAGCAGGTTGAGCAGGATGGCCGTGATGCTGCCGAGCGTGATGCCCGAGCCGAGGATGATCTGCGCCCAGCCGGGCACGGCCTTGGCGACGTCGGGCTGCGCCGTGACGTACATCGCGAGCCCGACGCTCGTGGCGACGATGACGACGTTGCGGTGGTCGTGGAAGTCCACGCGCGAGAGGGTCTGGAAGCCCACGACGGCCACGGTGGCGAACATCGCGAGTGCCGCGCCGCCCAGCACGGGGTGCGGGATCCCCGCGACGACCGCTCCCGCCTTGGGGATGAGACCGATGACGATCATGATCGCGCCGGCCATGGCGACGACGTAGCGGCTCTTGACCCGCGTGAGGCGCACCAGCCCGACGTTCTCGGCGAAGCAGGTGTAGGGGAACGAGTTGAAGACGCCGCCGATCGTCGTCGCCAGACCGTCGGCCCGCAGTGCACGCGCGATGTCCTCGCGCTCGATCCGCTTCTCGACGATCTCTCCCGTGGCGAAGACGTCACCGGTGGTCTCGACCGCGGTGATGAGCATGACCACGACCATCGAGATGACGGCCGCGACGGAGAACTTCGGCCAGCCGAAGTAGAAGGGTGTGGTGACGCCGAACCACCCTGAGCCCGAGACGCTGTCGAAGTGCGCGTCGCCCAGCAGCCAGGCGACGAGCGTGCCGGCGACGAGGCCGACGAGCACGGCGACGGTTGCCAGGAAGCCCTTGAAGACGCGCTGGATGACGACGATGAGCGCGAGCGTGCCCAGCGCGTACGCCATGTTGCGACCGCTCGACGGGTTGAGGTCGGGCCCGGCGCCGCCGACGGCGTCCGCCGCGGCGACGGGCAGCAGCGCGATGCCGATGATCGTGATGACCGAGCCCGTGACGACCGGCGGGAAGAAGCGGATCAGGCGGCTGAAGTACGGGGCGATGAGGAAGGTGAAGAGGCCCGCGACGATGACCGCGCCGTAGATGACGAGCAGGCCCTCGGTGCCGCCGCCGGCGGCGAGGCCGATGGCGATCATGGGAGAGACGGCCGTGAAGGTCACGCCCTGCAGCAGCGGGAGGCGAACGCCCACCTTCCAGAAGCCGACCGACTGGATGATCGAGGCGATGCCGCACGTGAAGAGGTCGGCGTTGATGAGGTGGATGAGCTCCTCGGTGGACAGGTGGATCGCGCTCGCGAGCAGGATCGGCACGATGACCGCGCCGGCGTAGAAGGCGAGGACGTGCTGGAAGCCGTAGACGAAGAGCCGCGGTGCGGGCAGCACCTCGTCGACGGGGTGGCGCGACCGGCGGGGACGCCGGGCAGGGGCCTGCGTGGCCCCGGTGGCAGCTGTGCTCATGGTCGAGTCCCTTTCCGGTCAGCAGAAGCCGGGGGTGGCGAGCCAGGCCTCGGGTGCGGCCGGCACGTCGTCGCGCAGCACGGTCGCCTCGATGAGGCCGTAGGGGCGGTCGGCGGCGATGAAGACCTCGCCGTTGTTCTCGACGTCCGGGAAGGCGGAGAAGTCGACGAGGAAGTGGTGCTTGTTGGGCGCGGAGAACCTGATCTCGGCGATGTCCGCGTGCCGCTCGAGGACGGCCTGGCCCATGGCGTGGAGGGTCTCCTGCAGGGCGCGGCTGTACGTGGTCGCGAACACCTCGAGGAGCGTCTCGCGGACGCTGTCGAACGACTTGTTCCAGTCGACGTCGGTGCCGAGGTGACGCCACCGGGCGACGAGCGACGTCGCGAGGATGCGGTCGTCGGTCTCGGCGAGCGTCGTGTACTCGTCCTTGAGGTATCCCTTGAACTCCGAGCCGGTGGACTTGAGCACGACGAGGTCCGTGAGCCCGGAGACGACGTGCGTCGTGCGTGCCCCCGCCGCGGCCCCCGCCGACGCGTCCCCCGCGCGTTCGACCGTGACGACGGTCGTGCGCGTGTCGCCGCCGCGGCGGACGAAGGCGTGGTCGTGACCGCCGTCGCCGACCGGGATACGGTCCCAGGCGTACTGCTCGACCTCGATGCGGGCCCCGGTCGCCGCGGGCGCGGCGTCGAGGAAGCGTCCGGCGAGGGCGAGCGCGTAGTCCTCGGGCGAGCTGACGCCGTGCTTCTTGGCGTAGACGAAGGCGGTGTTCTTCTGCGTGTCCGTGGGGAGGATCTTGGACTGGTCGCCGGTCACGTGCGCGTCGGCGAAGTCACCGCGCAGTGACGTCGACACGTTGAGGTCGACGATCTCGTGTCGGGCTGTGTCCCGCGTGATGCGGACCACCCGGTTCTCAGCCTTGCCGTACTGGTTCGGGCCCAGAACGATGCTCATGTCTCAACTCCATTGTCGATGGCTGGTTCTGCTCGCGACGGTGCTTCCCATCAGCGTGCCGTGGTCGGGGTCGCGGTGGAGCGGTCTTGCGGCTCCGGTCTATGACTTCCGAGATGCGGAATCAAATTATCGAATAATGGAAGGGTAGGCGTGGCTGTCCCGTGCCGTCAACGGTCCGGCGGACCCGTCTCGCGTGCCGGGCGCAGCCGTGCGCCGTGGTGCGCGACCAGCGAGGTGGGCGGCCGACCGCTGTGGTCAGGCGCGGCGGGCCAGTTGCGCGAGGGCCGCGCGGTCCATGCCGCACCGAGTGGCCGCCTCGTCCGCGTCCAGGGCGCCGCAGTCGATGCCGCGCAGCACGAAGTCGGCGAGGGCGCGCGCGGTCGCGGGCTCGTCCATGAAGGCGGAGTCGCGCTGTGCGACGTAGTCGGCCAGGCGGCGGGCCGCTCCGGGGAATCCACTGCGGTAGAAGGCGAACACCGCGGCGTACCGTGTCGGCAGCTGGGCCGGGTGCAGGTCCCAGCCCTGGTAGTAGCCGCGCGCGAGGGAGCGGCCCACGAGCCGGTGGTGCAGTGCCCAGGCGGCGGCCACCGAGTCGGCACTGCCGACCGGGAGGACGTTCGTCGACCCGTCGGAGAGCCGCACGCCCGTCTCGGCCGCGGCGACCTGCATGACGGCCTTGGCGTGGTCGGCGGCAGGGTGGTCCATGGCCTGGTGCGCGGCGGCGATGCCGAGGGAGGCCGAGTAGTCGTAGGTGCCGTAGTGCAGTCCCGTGCACCGACCGGCTGCCGCATGGATCATGCGCGGGACGAGCGAGGTACCGTCGGGTCCGAGGATCGCCTGCGGCGTCTCGACCTGGATCTCGAAGCGGAGCGGCGTGCCCAGCCCGAGCGCGGACTCGAGCCGTTCGGCGGCCACCACCATCGCCTCCACCTGTTCGACGCTCGTCACCTTGGGCAGGGTGACGACGAACCCCGGTGGCAGGGAACCCTCCTCGCACACGCGCTCGACGAAGCGGGCCAGGGTGCGCAGCCCCCGGCGGCGGGTCGGGGCCTCGAACGACTTGAAGCGGATGCCGGTGAAGGGCGGAGCCGAACCGCGCTCGAGCGACGCGAGCAGCTCGTCGGCGGCGGCGTCGACCGCAGCGTCCTCCTCGTCGTCGGGGCGCGCCCCGTACCCGTCCTCGAAGTCGATCCGGAGGTCCTCGACCGGCTCGGTCGCGAGCTTGCGGCGCACCGCCTCCTCGGTCTGCGTGTCGTCGACGACCGACGAGAAGGCAGCCGCGTTCGAGTCGATGGCGGCGGTCGCCGCCGCGCCCCACGTCGTCGCGAGCCGGGCGTCGTACCGGTCCGCGGGGACGTACACCGTGTGCACCGGCTGCCGGCCGGCCGCGGGCCCGGGAAAGCGCTCGGAGAGGTCACGGTCGGCGGCGCTCAGACGCTCGTCCAGCTCGTCGGCGAGCGCCGTGACGTCGAGCGGCGTCGCGCCGGCCTGCATGGTCGCGGCGGGGTCCGGGGCGGCGGTGGGGTTCCTGGCGGGTCGGGTAGGCATGACTCAACTCCTCGCAGATTTCTGTCCAGCGGATAGTAACTTCTGCGATGCGGAAGTCAATGGTCGTCCTTCGCAGCAGATGCCAGCCGTCCCGGGGGAACCCTCCTCGTGGGGCCGCGCCTGCACGCGGTGACGAGCGACGTGGCCCCGAGCGCCCATCGTCCATCAGTAGGCGTCTCGCGAGGGGACGAGCGCAATCTTGGGGCAGACAATGGCCGAGCTGAAGGTGTCGGCACTTGGCCCGCGACGACGTCGAGGCATCCGCCGGAAGAGCCGCCGCTAAGGAGTGGGCGGTTCGGCGCGCACCCGGGGCCTGCCCTTGGCTGCGCGGGACCCTGACGGGGACAGCAGTAGAGCCCGGCCCAAAGGGCCGGGCTCCTGACCTGCATCAATGGTGCGCCGCCAGGGACTCGAACCCCGAACCCAGTGAATCTCGGCGCGCTCAGCCCATCACTGCCCGACGGCGCTCGCAAAGGCGGTTTGACCTGCAGATATGTGCCCTTGGGACGGCCCTCATGTCGCGTCGTTTTTGCCCGGTTCCCGTCCAAACGCGGACGGTTACGCGGCCACACGGTGAGGCCAGCGGGCGAACCGACCGGCCCCTGTGGGGCTGCTCTGATGACCTCCGCGACGACACCGCCGGAAACGCCGTCTCCAGTGGGACTCACCGCACCGGTGCCGTGGTGGTGCGCACTCGGATACGAAAGGGAGCAGTCACGACCTTCGGGATCTCGGCACGAGCGCGTCCCACCTTGATGGCTCTGACGACATCTCTGGACGATGCGCCCTGGGTCGAGCGGCACACAAACCGCCCCTGCGCATGGGCGGCGGTCTGACGGCGCCTCCACGTCGCTTCCACGGCGCGCCCGATGAGGTGCGTCGATGGGCTCTCGAGCCGCCCCTGCGGTCGACCTTCCCAGCGAACTGCTGGCAGGCTGACATCCGGCGCCATCCGGCGCCATCGCGTCGACGCGTGCTCCACCTTTCCTAAGCGCCGATGAGGTCAACGCGGCGGATCCTCAGGTCGCCTTCGGGCAGGTTGATGCATGGTGGTGCGTTGTCGGCTCCGAGTGAGGTGGCCGGTCTCAGAGCTCCAGGGTGAAAGCGACGTTCGCGGAGTCTCGGCTCAGGCTGCTGAGGGAGCTGCACGCGGTGTTCCAAGCTCCCGCCAGCTCCGGGACGTCCGACGCGCGAACGGCGACGTGACGGCCGAGGGCTCGGGCTTGGAGGCGGTCATCCGCCGGGGGCAGGAACCGCGCTGGGCCGCGTAGTGCGTGGGCGTCGAGGAGCCGCTGGGGGAGCGTCCGGCTCGCCGCGATCAGCTCGCCAGCCTGGGTGATTCCGCGGTCGAGCACCTCCTTGATCCTCCGACGCGCGTCGTCGGCCTCGAGGGCCCTGGCTGTGCCGTCGATCTGCCTCAGCGACTCGAAGAGCCCGCGGCTGGCGGTGACGAACTCGTGGCCGGGGCGGGTGAGGGTGGTCAGCCGGTCCCAGACCTTTTCGGCTCGGTGAAGCCGCTCTGCGGCCCGTCGTAGGCGCTCGGCTGCTTCGCTGTCCGGGGTCTCGAGGGTGGCGCGGACGCGACACATGTGGGCGCCTTGGTTCGCCATCTGCGTCAGGACGTCGACGCTGGGAATGGGTCGGCTGAGCTCCTCCCGCGCGGCGCGCGTCCACAGGTGGGCAGCCCTGATAAGGCGGCCTTCGACAGCGACCGGCACTTGTTCGGTTGCGACGCTGTCCACATGGGAGAGGCCGGTGGGTGCGGCGGCCGTGTCTCGCAGGCCCTCGACGACGTGTTCGGCGTAAGTTCCGAGGAGAAGGGGACGGGTGGCGTCGTCGAGGTGTCCGTGCGCCATGGTGTGCCGGGCCGCCACGGCGGCCAGCGACAGCAGGTGCTGAACGGCGCCGGCGACTTCGCCCTGGTGGGTGAGGACGGCCGCACCGCGGTCCCGTGCCTCGTGCACGAGGTCCGCCATGACGCCGAGGACGCTGGCCGCCTTGGCCAGCGGATGGGGGTCGGTGGGGTCGGCCGGGCGCACGTGGGAGCGGGCGTCGACCTCCCGGCTGTGGATGAGGAGCGCGTCGCCGTCTCGGACGATGCGGAGGGTGCCTCGGTGGGCCCGCCGCACGACGGTGGATCGACTGGTGTCGTCGTAGTGGGCGACCTGGGCCGGCCGTAGCCAGGTGTCGACGGGCGGCCGCAGGGGTGTGGGGTAGCTGCGGATCGCGGCCGCGAGGTGGCGCTGGCTGGGGTCGGCGGTCCGGACGTGTTGGGCGTCGAGGCCGACGAGCTCAACGAGGAGTCGGTAGAGCGTGTCGTCGAAGCTCTCCCACTGCGCGAGCGTGGTCGGCTCCTCGGTGCTACGCAGCTGGCGGATGAGGGTGTCGGCGCGGGCGAGGAGGTCTCGCGCGGTCGTGATGGTCACGACGCGAGGGCCTCGGCGGCGATGCGGCGCAGCTCGTGGATGTGCCACGCGCACAGCTGCAGGTCCACGGGCCCGTCGAGCGGGGCGATGGCATCGAGGCACCCCAGGGCGCGGCTCAGGTGCCGCGTGACGCCCTCCCGCGGGGCATCGGTAGTCGTTGGTGCATTCGGTGGTGCCGGGGCGGGAAGGGTGGCGGCCGCGAGACGGATCTGGGCGGCGAAGGCGGGATCCTGCTGACTTTCGGACAGGTCAGCGGCCAGGGCCAGTTCCGTGGCGGCGGTCGAGAGGAGGGCTGCGGCGTGGGTCATTGATGACTCCAGGTGGTGGTTACAGCTGGTGGCAGGTGGGTGTGTTGGCGTCGAGCGCGACGCCGCCGGGGTTGTGGGCTGGGACAGCGGTTTGCATCGCGCGGGTGAAGGCGCCGTTGGGGTTCCAGCCCTGCCGCGTCATCTCCGCGGCGGCTCCCTCGAGGAGCTCGCGTCGGGCGTGGTTGTCGAGGCGGCGGGACAGGCGGGTCAGGTCGGCGGCGGCGGTGGCGAGGGGACGGGGCCCCTGGCAGGCGAGGACGGCGATTTCGCGACCGGGAAGGCGCGGCCGGGAGCCGCGCAGCTCTGGCGGGGTCGTGGACCCCAACCGGACGCGCGGTAGGAAGGACCGGAGGCCATCGGCCCCGTGGCGAGCGAGCCAGTCCGCCGGGTCGGCGCCGGCGGGAAGGCTGGACACGAGCGCCAGCTGCCCGCCGTGCCGGCAGAGGGCATCGATCCAGCGCAGGGTGCCCTGGTGGCCGGCCTGGTCGCCGTCGAGGGCGATGACCGGCGACCCCGTCGACTGGCCCATGACCTGCCGTGCCTGGGCGGCGGAGACGGCGGTGCCCAAGGCGCTGACCGGCGTGACGTGCTCGAGCGCGCCTGCCGTGGCGACGGCGGCGGTGATGGCCAGGGCGTCGAGAACGCCTTCGACGACTATGACCTGGGCGTCGGAGACTGCCGTCCGGGTCGGGCGGTAGAGGCAGGTGGCCTTGTCGAAGACGGTGGTGTGGCTCGGATTGCGGTACTTGGGTGCCCGCGGGTGGCCGCTGGTGTCGCGGCCGACGAACCCGGTGACGTGTCCGTGGTGGTCGGTAACGGGGATGACCAGGCGGTCGCGCAGGGTGTCGATCAGGGTGCCGTGCCGGGTGGGCTGGGCCAGGTCCAAGGAGAGCAGCTCCTCGTCGGTGACGCCCTCGCCGTGAAGGTGGTCGACCAAGGGTGTCCAGCCGTGGCCGGTGTGCCCGGCGTAGCAGGTGCCGGTCTGCAGCTCGGCCTGGCGCAGGTCGATGCGGCGGTGGTGGCGCAGGTAGGCCATGGCGTGCTCGTGGGCGACCGGTCGGGAGAACCACTGCCACGCGAGGGCGTTGATCGCGTAGGCGCGCTCCGGGTCGACGCGGTGCGGTGCCGGCGCGGGGGACAGCTCTGCCCGGTCCGCGGACTGAAGGGTGCGCAGTGGTGTCCGGTCGGGCAGCGTCCGGTCCAAGTGGGCGACGGCCTCCCGGAAGCCGAGCCCGTGGAGCCGGCCAATGAAGTCGATGACGTCGCCGGAGGCGCCGCAGCCGAAGCAGTGGAACCGATCCGGCACCCCAGCCACCGACAGGGACGCGGTGGCGTCGTCGTGGAACGGGCAGCAGGCCATCCAGCCCGTGCCGACGCGACGCAGGCCGATGCCTTCGGCGGCGACGACATCCTCGATGGGGTGGTGCCGCCGGACGTCTGCGACGTCGACCATGTGCCCCCGCATGCCGGTCATGGCTCGAGCGCCAGGATGACCGGGTCGGGCTCGTAGCTCGGCTGGAGGATTCGCCGGTCGAGGATGGCGGCGAAGTTCTCGACGGGGAGGTGCTCGTCGCGGCCCAGCGCCTCGGTGTACGCGTCTGTGACGACGCGCGTGGGGGCGTTGCGTTGGATGAGGGCGTACTCGTCCCAGGTGGGGTCGTAGGCGTAGAGCAGGCCTGCGGTGGCGCCGGGGACCCGGCGCAGGGAGATGCGCTGGTTGCCGGAGGCACCCCAGCGCATGCCGAAGTCCTCGTCGATGCCGGGCACGTCGCCGTAGCGTGCGTCGAAGGCCTTGGGCCCCAGCCAGTCCAGCCGGTGCGCCACGGCCGGGGGCTGTTGCTGGCGGCGCAGCGCGGCCGCGTGCATGACGGCCAAGTCGGTTGTGCCCTCGGCGAGGGCGTGGACGATGCGGTCGGCGACGAGGGCGGGGTCCTCGTGCGTGTCGCGGGCCGCGACGATGCCGGCGGCGCGGGCGTAGGTGTTGCGCTGTCCGAGCACGTAGCCGCGGTCGCCCAGCGGCTCCTGCGCGAGCCGGTCCTGGGCATCACGTGCGAGCCAGAGCAGTTCGTCGAGCAGATCCGGTGCCGGGTCGCGCAGCCGGGTCGCTGCCGGGTGTGGGATGGGTGTGTCAACCATGACGGCCTTCCCGGCGCGGGAGTCTCCCGCGCTCTCGGGAGCGTCACGTCCGGGGTGGGGCACCAGCCGCGGTCTGCGCCGATGGACGCGAATCATGCTGCAGGTCGGGCCAGCCGGGTGGCGGGTCGCGGTGCTCGCGGCTCGTGCAGTTCGTGATCGCGGCCACCTCGGTGAGGCGTGCCGCGATCTCGCGGTAGCCGCGGAACCAGTCGACCGCGGCGCCCGGCGATGCCTTGTCGCTGTAGCAGTCGCGCTCGAGATCCCGCAGGGCCGACAGCGCCTCGACCATGCCGCTGTGGCGTTCCCAGCAGGGTGGGATGACGCGCACGTCGATGTGGTGGCGGCTGATCAGGGAGATCACCCAGTCGCGCAGGTCCGCCATGACCGCGTCGCGCTCCGCACGGGTGAGCGAGGGCAGGTGGACCGGACCGGCCAGTTGACCGAATGACCAGCCACCCAGGTGAACCGGATCGGCGGGGTCGACGGGGCCAGGCCACGCCTGGGTCATGCCGCGCCCGGCTCGGGTCGCGGCGCGTCGGCCCTTGCGGGTGGCCGGTGGTGGGCGGTGCGGATCGCGTCCTCGACGTGCCGTCGGTCCTGCTCGAGGGCCGTGGCGTCCCTGCGGGAGGTCCACGGCGACAGGGTCAAGTCGATCGGGGGTGCAGAGCGCATGAGCAGGATCGCGTTGCCGAAGGGCAGGGTGCGCAGCACGGCCGGTTCGAGGACCGCCACCTTGGTGGTCGTCGTGGAGGTGGAGCGTCGGCCGTCGGGTCCGCGGCTGCTGGAGGTGGTTCGCTCGTCGCGTTGCCCGATGAGCTTGGACAGGTCCTCCAGGTCGCGGGCGTTGGATCCGCCGCCGAGGATCGTCTTGACGATCGCGGCGTCCCAGATGGCCGAGGCCTGGTTCTCGCCCCAGACCGCCCGCGCCTGCGCCAGCGACTGCAGCACGACGATGGTCGACAGGCCCGAGCCGCCGCCGTCGGACATCAGCGACGGCAACGACGGGAGCGGGTAGTTCGCGGCCTCGTCCAGGACGAGGGACAGCGGTGGGTCCAGGCGCGAGGCGGGGGAGCGGGCGGCGATCCGGCGTGCGGCCTCGACGATGTCCTCCACGAAGGCGCCGACGAGGCCGGCGGTGGCCGATACGCCTGTGGAGGTCCCAAGCAGGTAGACGGTCCCGTTGCCGCGCAGGAACGCCTCGGGGTCGAAGTGCTCTCCCGGGCCCGGTGAGACCGCCTCGAGGACCTTGGGGTCCGCCAGCGTCGAGAACGCGATGGTGACCATGGCCCAGATCGAGTCCCGTTGCCGCGGGTCGGCTCCGACGATGGCATCCAGAGCCTGGTGCCAAGCCGGTGCGGCCGCTGGGTGACTGGCCAGGATCATGACCGCCTCGCGGGCCTGCACGCACGACAGCGACCAGCGGTACAGGTCCGCCGTTGAGCACTCGCCCAGGGCCGCCGCATGCAGCAGGCAGCGCACGGCCTGTTCGGCCGAGGCCTGCCAGAACGTCGAGTCGGTCGTCCCGGCGGCGGTATTGGCCGACAGGGCCTTGGCGCGCACCATCGCAAGGTGCGGGTCCTCGCATCCACGGATCGGGGACCAGCGGGTCGCCGACGGGACACCGCGCGCCAGACCTTGCGGATCGAAGACGGCCACCGGGCCCCGCCGTCCCCGAGCGCGAATGGTCAGGGCTAGGTTGTCGGGGCGGGTGCTCGTGGTCAGCACTGCCCCAGGCGCGTCCAGGATCGTCGGGACGACCAGGTGGAAGCCCTTGCCGGAACGTGGGGGACCCAGGATCACGATGGAGTCCTCGACGCTGGCGTGGCAGGTCACCCCGTGGGCGCTGCCGAGCCGGTACCCGACATCCGCGATGCCCGGCATCACCGCGGACGGCCGGAGGACGCCCGACCGTCGAAGCAGGCCACGGCGCCCCGATACAGCCGTGACCTGGGCTCGCGAGGCGCAGCCCTCGCGGGACGGTCTACGCCGTCTCGCCATGAGCACGACCGACGGTGCCACGCCGGCGACGAGCACGAGGGTCGTGGCCGCCCAGTACAGCCCGGGCGCGACCGGAAAGTCGAACCCGAACCCCGGCGCGTCGGGGTGAAGGAGCGCACTCAGGGGTCCCGCGCCGGACAGCCGAGGCCACCCGAGACCCAAGACCAAGGACGACAGCACGGCGCCGCCTGCCAGAGCCACCCAGACCGCGGCGATCGCCCCAAGGCCCACAGCGAACGCCCTGTCGCTCAGTTCGCGCCCGACCATCCCGTCTCCCTCCGTCGGCGTGGGCACGAGCGAACCGGGTCACCACCCGGCGTCACGAACCCATCCCCAAAGCGGCAAGGAGAGCGTCAGCCGCTTCCTCTTCAGCTGCGGTGGTGCCTGGCGGTCTGCTGGATTCCTTCTCTGAACCGGTTCGCCGAGGCGCGGTCGGCAGGCCCGGGCAGGGCTGTCCTCCCGGTCCGCCCCCCAGGACGAACCTCCTCGGGCCGAATTGGGCGCCACCCCGGTCACGAGAGGTGCGTCACCCCGCCCAGTATGGGGAACCGAAGCCGCCACAAGTCACGCAACGTGCCACGCAAGACGCCGGCCGTCTCGGGACTGGCCAGGATGATTGGCACCCAATCCACAGAGTGCGCCTCCCCGGTCGAATGGGTAACCGCCGAGCAGATCCGCGCACGCGGCATCGACCTTGGCCCCGCGCTGCCGTTCCTCTGGGCGTCCGAGCCGGCGGAGGTGTGGGCCTGCACTAGATGCGACAACTTCGGCGTCATGGGCCCGATCGTGGGCGGCGCCTTCTAGGAGCACGAGGAGGTTCCTCGGCGGTCGCCGTCCCGCCGCGTCAGTCTCCGATGCCTCCGCCGCCCGTCAAGGGTCCGCTGCGCCGCTCCGCGCCCTGTGACGGGCTCCCCGGCCCCCTAACGACCGCCTCTGTGGGACGACCCCCACCCCTGCCCGACGCGGGACGAGTTGTGTTGCTCTTGCAAGTGAAGCGCGGCGGCCCTACGGGCCGCACTCGATCCCGCTCTCCTCGATGGCCTCGACCCACCCGTTCATGACCTTACGACTCTCGTACATGGAGGTGAGTGCCCTACGCAGCGTCTTCAAGGGAGCCCGCAAATCCCGAGACATCTTTTCAATCGGCTGAATGCCCTCGATCATGGCCTTGAGGCCGCCCAAGCCCTCATCCGCGGCCTGTGCCAGCCCCAGAATGGAGTCAAAAAACTCACACGCAGCCGGCTTGGCATCAGGGTCGCGCTCGGCTTCCGCCGCCAGCAGGGGAATCATTTCTAGGATCCCGGCGTCAACGTCATTCAGCTGCGAAGTGAACTTAGTTGAGTCGCCCTGAAGCGCCTCCGCGGGGCCCTTCAATTCGCTTGCGACCTGACGAAGCGCGGTAAGTCGGCCTGCGAAACCCTTCGCTTGAAGTTTCGGGTCGCTTAGAGCCTCAGTGCCTCGCTGCATCACATCGGAGACAGACTGAATGCTAGAAACGATGCTTTCGATAGTCTCGTTCCACAGGGGCATCGTTTCCTCGGCCGTGGCAAGAAGGTCGGCCGCGCCAGGGGACTGGTCGTCCTCCTCCTCCGTCTCCAAGGCAGCGGACAGGTCCACCGAGTCGGCCCTGCTGTTCGCTTCTGCGAGTCGGGATGCCATCTCCGCCACTGCTTTGCGGTACTCGGGCGAGGCGGGATCCGCGAAACGCAGTTCTGTCCAATCTACCCACTGGAAGGGCTTGACAAGAGCAACAGCGTCGTCAGAAGGGGGATCTTCGCGAATGACCGCGGAGTCGACATACAGAATCGGAAGGACCAAATCTTCCAAACCCAAACGCTTCGCCTTGCGCGCGAACGCATTCAACTCGCGCCGACATTCAGCGCTGGCAAAATACCGTGGTGTGAGCACAGGAATAAAGAAGGCCGTGGACGCGAGCGACTCATCGATCGACGCTCTCCAATCCTCCCCCCATTTCAGATCATCTCGATCCAGAAACAACTCGATAGATTCGCCCGTCAACAACTCATATTGCGCGGACAAATCTCTCGCCAACTGAAGAATCCGGCCCCCTTCAGCAGCGTCGTCAGCATGCACATACGACCAGAACCCCTTAGCCACTGTCACACGCGCAATCGTATGCCACGAGCAGGGCGTTTAAGGACTCGCTGGGTTGCCGGCCTGCGTGCCTCCGGCCACCAGGACGTTGAGCCGCTCGCGACCGCGTCGCCGAGGAAGGTCGCGGCCTGCGGTACCGAGCCGGCGAGGTCATCGAGGTGGTCGGCCCTGACGACGAACTTTCGGACGTTGACCTGCGAGCAGGTCTTCGAGCTGGCAAATGCTTCTTAGTTCTTGACCTGCGGCTGCTTGCTTAGCCCTGAACCAGCGACGCGTCCAGACGTCCGCTGGTGCTCGCGAGGATCTGCCGAGCCTTCTCGGCGCTCAGCGACCCTTCGGACACACGCTTCACGAGCCGGAACAGATCTCGCGTGTCAATCAAGACGCCGCCCGACTCAGCGAACACGGCAATGTCGTCGTCGGCGCCCTGCAACAGCAGCGGTCTCTCGTCCGGGGGACGGTTGATGAAGTGGTTGACGATGAGCAGGCAGCGGTCTGGGGCTCGCCCGTGCCGAGCGGTGTAGCGAGCGATGTGCTGCTGTGCCTGCATCAGGGCCGCCCGGGTCGTCCCCTTGACCTCTGCAATTGTGACCTCTGAGGGTCGGTCGGGATTGACCACCTTCAGGTCGTGGGCCTTCGCTGTGCCAGTGCCGTCTCGCTCGGCGTCCTCGTCAGTGACCTTGAAGCCGAGATCCGTGAGGGCCCTGACTACAGCCTCAGTGAGTTCGTCGTGCTGCGCTGTCAGCAACCGCCGGGGGCCCGCGTCCGCCGCCGTGGCTGCTTGCAGGAGGCGCGCCTCGATGGCGATCTTGATCTCCCGGAAGGCCTGTTCCCATCTGGTCTTGCGGGCTTCAAGGGTGTCAAGCGAGTCCTGGGCACCTACTTCCTCCAGCGTCATCCACTCTGCCTTGCGCGTCCAAGGAGTCCCCTGCGGGAAGCGCCGCTCGTAGCGAGCGTGCAGATCTCGCAAGTACTCAGAGAGCCAGAGTTCGGGGTGCTCGGGATCATGGGGCAAGATCCACGCCCAAGACTCCTGGGCGCTGCGGCGGAAGGCACCCGCAATGACGTTGTCGTCAGCGTCCCAAGCGAAGGGGACAGCATCGCCAGGTAGTTCGTCGAGCCCGATGGGTGAGTCGTGCACGCCGCTGTATGTCGTTAATACACGGCGGCAGAGGATGGGTCGACCCTCCTGATTGAGCAGCCAGGGGACCAACTCGTCACGGACTAGTGCCCTTAAACGCTCTGGGAGGCTTTTGTTCACGGTTATCGTGCGGCTCGGCTGGTGGAAGGCATAGCCGACGGAGTTTCCGCCGTGCCCGGCATAGACATGCGCCTGCCCCACGCGCTCGCAGCCGAAGGAGAGAAGGCAGAGGTGCGATGCGGCGTCGATTTCGTCCTGCCCACGCTGCACGGTGATGTCGAAATCGCGGGGCCGATGGCGGCGAAGCGCTCCATCTTTGGCGACAATGTGCCCGGCCAGCAGCGACGCCATCGACGCGAGTCTGCCGTCGCCCTCGGCGTAGCCCACAAAGACGCCCTGCGGCCGTGCAACCTCCCCGTACGTCGTCACGGCGCCATGGTACGCACGGGGTCGGACAAAGCACGCGGAACGCATGAGCGGACGGGCGAGCAGGAGGCGGAGGGAAGCCACGGACCCCTCCATGAAAGCCTCAGCAGGAAGCCCAGTACGAGCAGCCAGCCCACCGCTTGCTTCCATCGGCGCGTAGGCAGCTCCGGTCCCGCTTCGATGATGTCGATCCACCCCATGACAAGAAGATGCCCGGGACCGGTGACAGCGGTCTCTCCGCTTCGTTGCGACCGACGGGCGGACCGCCTTTTGCGGGTTGCATGCCGCCGTGTCACTCCGCCGCACATGGCGCGGGGAAGGGGGCCCGGCGGACTCACGCTTGAGTACTCGGCGACGGGATGTCGCGGATGGTCAGAACCATGGGTTCATCGGTTGGATCTCGATCTCCCTCATGGAAGCGACGTTGACCAGGGCTCGCGCCTGCACGTCGTCATCCGGGACATCGCGCACACTCACTGGCGAGGCGGCGGACGTATGTTTGTCGTCAAGGCCGGGCCGTCGATGACCCTGGCGCGAAGTGTCTGACGCCGATGACTCAGTTCAGTCCCAAGGGGCTCAGGGCACAGCGCCGTTGAGCTGGCCAGGCGCGTATGTGAGCGTTTCTCCGCGTGACGTCCCGGTTCTGCGAGAAGTTGTTCGGCGAGCGTGTCGGTCAGCTTCCGGTGTACTTCTCCTCGCTTCATCTGTAGCGCCGCAGGGTCAGGTAGTCCTCCTCGACGAGGTCAGCATGAGCAACATGTCGGTGGCATCGTCGCCGGCCAGTCCCGCACGGCCGAACCGCTCGGGGACCACGTCGACGATCTCGGCCAGACCCTCGCGCCGCAGAAGCTCGCGGCCGTCGACCATGGCGGGCCCTTCGGCTACTGCGGCGCAGACTCCGCCCTGTGACCGCGGCGTTGCACTTGCGCGCATCTAACCGCGCCGTGCCGCATCCAGATCGGCGCACAATCCTTGGTCCGTGACAGTGGTGGTAAGCCGTGGCAGCGAGCTGGCGAGAGCCCGGTCTACGAGGCTCGTGCGAGGATGTGGCCAGGGCCTTTGCCCGAGGCAGTTCGGCGCCCGTCTCGTTCCAGCCCGGACAGCACAACGCCACCAGCAGTCGCGTCTCTGCCGATGGCGCCGTGCGGATCATCAGGGCTCTTCGCCACCACCACCGGCGAGGAAGCCGCGGTGACCGTTGCAGGAGTCGCCCGGCTGCTCGCCGGATGCCTTTATCTGCGCCGGGCTGAGGCCAAGCTCTCCCGTGAGGAACTGGCGCACGTGGCCCCAGTTCTGCACCCGGCCCGGCTCGTAGTCCGGGTCGGCCGGGTCGAGGAACCGCTCGGGGTTCTGGCCCGAGAAGCCGCAGATCGAGTTGGCGTGTCCCCGCATCCCGGTCTCGTTGATGTTGCCGGCACTGCTGTTGCCCTGGGCCTCGCCGGCACTGGCCACCGAGGCTCCGGCGAGCAGCAGGGCTCCGGCCATGGCGGGGACGGCGAGCAGTTGACGCTTGATGTGCATGGCGCTCCTTTGCCTTTTCCCGATTCGCCAACCGAGGGGTTGGTGGGCCGATGCTACGACGGCGGCGCATGCCTGTCCTGTGTTTACAAGTCGCCGCCCGAAATGTACCGGGGACATAAGAGTCGAAATGGAGTAGGCCCGTCCTATTGAAACGTCAAGGCGTCACGAAAAGGACCATTGGGTCAATATCGGCGCTCCAGGATGGGTAGATCTCCAAAATGACGAGACTTCTCTCCGTCTCTACTCCGTATCGAGAGCAACGACGTGCTCGGCGCAGCGGGGAGGGGCGGTGAGGAGGACCACCGTTCGACGTCGCCGACGCGACTTCGCCCCATCCTCAACCCGCCGCCGACGCCGCTCATCGAGTACCCGTCGCTTCACGGGGGAAACGCGCGCCGCCCGTCGTCCGAAGCGACGTCCGGGACGGCGCCGCCCCTCAGTGGGTGGGGGTGAAAGGCGACACGGCTCTTTCAAGGTGGCGAGAATGACGGCTGAGCCCAATAGGTACCGATCGCCCCGGTATGGCCAACCGCTGAACACATCGTTGCGACAATTCCCCGACGAGACGCCCTTGCACGCACGCGGCACAATTCGTGGCGGTAGGAGCAGCTTCGATAAGGCGGCTTAGACGGACCAACATCCTGCGTCGCTGAGCTTGTCAGCCTGCGGGGAGCCGCACTCGACCGTGCCTTGACACGCCGTCCTGGCTCCTACTTGTCGTGGTCACCATCCTGACGCGCCTCGCCGAATAGCTGCGAGCGCGCGCACAACGTCGATCGGGACCTCGGCCTGGGAGGGCTCAAGGCGACCATGATCGCCACCTCACGGCCCGGACACCACCCCAAGGATCCTTCTAGGTTCCACGGCATCTCAAGAACTCTCGTCCCGACGACCTCCTCCGCCCGCCTCTCACCTCTTCGACGAGCGCCTCGCTTCGGATTCGACACTCTCCCAGAAGTAGATCTCAGGGCATCGCTACCGGGCGCACATGCCGCACTCCGTGACTGGCGAAAGGTGCGTCTATCCGCCGCCTGCGGCCTTGCCTGCTGGGCAAGGGCGGCGGCTGAACGCAGCATCGTCCGGGTAGCAGAGCTGCATGCATCCGCAGTTGTGAGCCGCCGACTCAATGCACGAGCCGGGCTCAGGGCGACTCGCAGCGTCGGTCGAACCAGGACCAGCCGACCTTCAGCACCCTGTATGCGGCCATGTAGGGGTTCGCAGTGTCCTCTATTGTCCCGGCACCGCGAAATGTGGCTTGCCCGGCCCTGTTGTCGACGTGCGAGATAGATGACCGCTGCAACAGCGACCAGCCAAGCGCATGGGCGTCAGAACTGAGCCGTCGCCACCACAAGTTGCCCGCATCCTGGAGCCCCGGGTCAGTCGGAAAGGCGGCCTGCATCGCGTCGGCGATGTAGTTGGTCTGTTGGAGCGCTGCTCGCGTTCTGCGAACAGCGCGGACCTTGGAGAGCCGGTCCTCCAGGTGCGCAATTTGGGCTTCGACATCGGCGGCTACTTGCGGTTCGCGGGGCACCATGGTTCGCATCCGCATTGCCTTCAACGATTCTTCAACCATCGCCTCGATGACCATCAGCCCCCGCTCCTGCCGGTCCGCCGTGGAGTCGGGGTGCAATACCCATAGCGCTTGGCAGGCACCCACAAGCGCGCCACGCAGGACGGTTTGCACCGCCATGGGATACAGGTTGCGGGCCTCAAGTGTGTCACGGACTACGCGCAGATGTTCAGCGCTACTCACTAGCGAAAGGCGCACCATCTGGCTCACTCGCATGGTGCCGACGATCTTGTCGTCCTCGAACAGATCACTGCCTCGCTCCGGTTCCTCGACGCGAAGGGCCCGGATCTGCCATTGATCCAAGTCCGGGTAGGTGTCCTGGATTGCTTCCAAGAACGACGGGGCACGCGTCATGCGGAGACCGTCCCACATCTCCAACGGGAACAAGCCCTCGGGTGATGGCCTTTCGACGAATCGTTCTCACGGGGCACGCAGCGAAGGTTTACCGTGCCAGAACCGGTTCGGCTGAGTTCACGCGGCCCTGAACGCAACCTCCGACCGGACCTAGCCGGTATGGGGTGACCCCTCGATTGGCTGGGGGTTGCGGGCCGGGGCCTCACTCGCACATGTTCGTGGGTTACCGAGTAGGGGCTGCCTGCTCGGCCTATCCGACAGTTGTGGGAGGCCCCGGTGTTTTGCGAGCGTACGAGTGTGGGGCTCGATGTGCACGCACGATCGGTCGCGGCAGCGGCGATCGATGGCGTCACGGGCGAGCTGGTCCAGGCGCGACTGACCCCGTCGCACGAGCAGATCCAGGCATGGCTGGCGGGCCTGCCGGGCCCGGTCGCGGTGGCCTATGAGGCGGGCCCGACGGGATTCGGGCTGGCCAGGGCGTTGGAGGCGGCTGGGATCCGATGCGTGGTCGCGGCGCCGTCGAAGCTGCAGCGCCCGGCGGGTTACCGGGTCAAGACCGACGCCCGGGACGCGGTCCACCTGGCTCGGCTGCTGCGTCTGGACGAGGTGAGGGCCGTGACGGTTCCGGCGGCCACGGTCGAGGCGGCCCGCGATGTGGTCCGGGCCAGGGAGGACTGCCGCGGGGACCTCATGCGGGCCCCGGAACCGACTGTCGAAGCTGCTGCTGCGTCATGGGATCGTCTACTCCGGCGGGCAGGCGTGGACGGGGGCGCATGACGTGTGGCTGCGCCGTCAGCGCTTCGACGCGCCGGGGACTCGGGCCGCGTTCGAGTCGGACTACGACGCCGTGCTGATGATGAAGGCCCGCCGGGACCGGCTCGATGCCGCTATCGCGGTGATGGCCGCGGACAGCGAGTTCACGCCGATCGTGCACCGCTTGGGCTGCCTGCGTGGAGTGTCCACGTTGACCGCGTTCGCCCTGGCCGTCGAGATGGGCGACTGGCACCGGTTCACCGGTAACACGGTCGGCTCGTTCGTCGGGCTGGTGCCCAGTGAACACTCCTCTGGCGGGTCCCGGGTGCAGGGGTCGGTGACCAAGACCGGCAATGGCCACGCTCGGCGGTTGCTGGTCGAGGCGGCTTGGCACCACCGCGCCCGGTACGTCGCGGGCAAGACGATGCGCGATCGTTGGCAGCTGGCGTCACCGGCGGCCCGGGCCCGCGGCGACGAAGCTGGGGGCGGGGTAAGCCCGGCCGCGGACCCCGACACCAGACGGTCGCCCCCTGTCGAGCAGTTCGTCGATCTCTGGGACCGCGGCCCGCACGTGGCGGAGCGCGCGTTCGAGGCCGCGCGTTGGCGTGACGCTTTCGCGCGTCGGGATGCGCCCGCGCCCGCGGGGCTGGGAGACTCGGGCATGACCTCCCCACTTGGACCCGTCGCCGTGTCCAAGTCGCACCTGGCGATGCTCGATTACGCCCGCAAGCTCAACGCCGGGGAGGCTTCCAACGACAACTTCAACCCCGCGGCGGCGTGCGTCATCGTCCAACGCCGGTGCTCGACCCGACCTTCATGGACATCAGCGGGCCCATCCCGGAGTTCGAGGAGGCGCAGCGCCACGTGGCCAAGATCCAGCACGATCTCGAGCAGGACGGGGAGACTGACTACATCGTCGAGATCCGGCCGCTGTTCGCCGCCATCTGAACGCCAGCACCCTGCGCGCGAGGACGAAGTGGCGCCGGTGGCTCCTCGGCGAGAACGATTGCCTCTGTCGCTGCCCTGCGCTCGGGGCTGCGAGACTCGGGCATGACCTCCAGGCGTGGACGCCTCTTCTCCCTCACCGACGACCACGTGAACCTGCGCGAGTACGCTCAGCGGCTGCTCGACGGGCAGGAGCTGCTGGCGGACTTCCGCGAAACGAAGGGGCGGTGCGTCGTGATCCAGCGCGACCTGGCTGAGCCCTTGTGGCTGGACGTCAGCGGCCCGTTCGAGAACTTCGAACAGGCTCGCGCGAGCGCGCTTGAGACCATCAAGATCTACGCCGACGACGGAGAGTTCGAGCACGTCATCGTGGAGGTCAGGCCCCTGTTCCCGGGCAGCTCGGGCAGCCCTCCCGCACCTAGCGGACACGCCATGGTCGGCGATCCGTGAACGTCCCAGCTCCACACATAGCCAGTGCAGCTGTTGCCGAGCTCTCGGGCGCCAACACTCGCGACCCTGCTCAACCCTACTCACTGCGGCACTACGCCCCAGCCGGCCGTACCGCACACCGCGTGTTGACCCTCGTGGGCCTACCGCACACCGAAACGGACCCATACCAACGCAGCACCGCCCGGCCAAGACCCCAGTTGCCAATCGCGCAGATGGAAGGTGCGGCCCCGCCGGTCTACGGCCAAAGACCCCATGGCGAGCAGCCGGGGCCTTCGCACGTCGGCAGGCGCGGATGCGGCGAAGATCTGCTTGCGGCATATACGCGATTTCGGGAAGTGCTCGGCACCTGCTGCGGACGGAGACCCGATCGCCCGACGATGCCGCGGGCTGCGGGAGCATACCCCGCCCACCTAGGGGCCCGGACCGTAAGGTGTAGCCGTGAGCGACCTCCCGAAGATCAACATCAAGCGTCAGCCGGACGGCTCGTGGACGGCCCACCCTCAACCACCTCTGCCCGCCACAACGACATTTATCACCGACGGATGGTCTCAAGTGGTGCGCCTGCGCTCACGTCTCGGCGCGGTCGACCATTTTGAGACGGACGAGTATCCGCACTTCGTGGCGCAGTTTGGCGACCCACCCGCCCACTGACAGAGCGGCCGAACGTCAAGTCGCGGCACAATGTCGGCCGTCGC
The DNA here is from genome assembly GCF_056755315.1 of Monashia sp. HAY1-2A. Taxonomy (NCBI): domain Bacteria; kingdom Bacillati; phylum Actinomycetota; class Actinomycetes; order Micrococcales; family Intrasporangiaceae; genus Intrasporangium; species Monashia sp. HAY1-2A. The sequence goes on along the minus strand of NZ_JBNDHY010000006.1, from coordinate 2,542 downwards.
CAACCCGCTACCGCGTTGGTGCTGCGCGTCGACGGTGAAGTCCACTCGGCGCAGGTGTCGTCGATGTCGACGAAGGTCATGGCGACCAGGTTCGCGTCGCCGTCTAAGACGCCAGACCCGCGACGCCTCGGCGACCGCCAGGTGGAAGCTTTCCGATCGCTGCGGAGGTTGACTACGGATCGAGTCCCGGCATGTACGCGCCCGCGCGGCCCCTTCGTGCGAGTGAACCCCGTAACCGGCGATGGATGCGCCGCGCCCGCGGTTTGGGGGGCGGTTTGGCAAGATTGTGTGGGTGATCGAGCCACACCTGTCTGCCGCGTTCGCGCTGACCAGTGCGCCGGGCGCGTACGCCATGCTGGTTGGGGCCGGGATGTCGGCTGCCGCCGATGTCAAGACGGCGTGGCAGATCCAGGAGGACCTCATCGAGCGCCTGATGCGTGCGGCAGGGGGTGGTCGCGAGCGGGGACGTTGTGAGAACCACGCCGAGGACCTTTCGATCGCTGGTGGACGAGGCGACGGCGGCCCTTCTGGCGAAGGTTCTGGAGAGAGCGCCGCCGCAAGTAGCGGCGTGGGTCGTGAGGAGCCGTTCGAGTGGTTCCGGGTCCGGTACGGCGCGCCGGCCACATACGAAGGCCTCCTCGCACAGCTCGCACCCACCCAGCAGGAACGGCAGGCCCTACTGCGCGCATTCTTCGAGCCGACACCTCAGGAGCGTGACGCCGGGAACAAGGTCGCGACGAAGGCCCACGAAGCTGCCGCCCGGCTCGCCGCCCAAGGCAGGGTACGCGTGTTCATCACGACGAACTTCGACCGGCTGCTCGAGAGCGCGCTGCGAGCGTCCGGGGTGGAGCCGGTCGTGGTGACTGAACCAAGCCAGGTCGCCGGGCTGCCACCCCTGCACACGCTCAACTGCCTTGTGCTGCACCTGCACGGTGACTACCTGACCCCTGCGAGCATGCTCAACACCGTCGAGGAACTGAGCGCCTACCCGGCGTCGGTCGACGCGCTACTCGACCGGATCTTCGACGAGTACGGCCTCATTGTCGCCGGCTGGAGCGCAGCTTACGACCCCGCGCTGCGGGCCGCCTGGGGCCGATGCCCGAACCGGCGCTTCTCCAGCTTCTGGGTCGACCCGGTGCCGTTGAAACCGATCGCGGCCGAGCTGGCCGGGCGCAAAGGCGTCCTCGTCGTCACGGACACGGCCGAGCAGTTCCTCACGCAGGTCGCGGACGCGGTTGATTCCATCGAGGCGAGCGCTGCCCGCCACCCGCTGACCGTGCCGGTCGCGGTCGCTGCTGCCAAGCGCGAGCTCTCAAGCGGCAGAACGCCGGTGGTGCTGCATGACGTGCTGCGGCGCGAGCTGGATCTGGTGGCCCAGTGCGCTCCGGTGACTGCGACCGCTTTCGACACCCTCGACGCGCATGCGGTGACTCGGGCCCGGCGCGCTGTCCTCGAAGAAGCGGCCAAGGTCCCGATCGCGCTCGTGGCAACGGTCGCTTACTGGGGCGGTCCCGAGACCGACAGGTGGTGGCTCGACGACATCACCCGCCTGGCCGCCCGGCCTGACGCGTCTGGGGCGACCAGCCTCCTTCGGCTGGTCCAGGCGCCGGCGACGATGCTGATGTACGCGGCCGGAGTGGCGGCCACCGCGGCTCAACGCTGGGACTTGGTCGCCGCTCTGTTCACCGAGCCGCGCACCCAGGACCTTCATACAGGGGCTCTCGTTCCCGCCCTACACGAGCTCACGGCTGATGCCACTTTGTCGCAGCCTCCGAAGCACCTATACGAGTACCTTCGGCCGCTGCTCGCGGAGGGGGTCGGGCTGGGCGGCCGCTACGACGAAAGCTGCGAACGGTTCGAGTATCTGCGGCTCGTCGCGTTCAACGTGTGGGCGCAGTCGCAAGGGCACGGGTTTGACGTGGGATTGCCCCACCTTCGGGTCCGCGACGTCAACAGGCGCGAATACGTGCCGGTCGCGGCGGCATGGTTCCAGAGGCTCCTGTCGGCGCAGGGCCCATCCGAGAGTGTCCTCCGGGCGGTCGGGGCGGACATGTCGACCACAGTTGCCGCAGCACGCCAGGTCGACCAGCGCGTCGCGTCCTTTGCTGACTCGACCGCCACTAGCTGTACTGACCGGGCACGTTGGTTGAGGGAGTGCGACTTCGCGCTGTGAGCTGCTGACAGGGGAGGGCCTCCCGCGGTGGAGTGGAACTGCTCAAGGTTCACTTCGCCAAACAGGAGGCCCTCGTGTCCCACGCTAACGCTGCCCTGACCCCACGCGCCCGGCTCCGGGTGGCCCAGCTCGTCGTCGACCAGAACGTCCCGATCGTCGAGGTCGCGGCCCGGTTCCAGTGCTCTTGGCCGACGGTCAAACGCTGGGCGGATCGGTACGCCGCGGGGGAGGCGATGAGCGACCGGTCCAGCCGGCCACACTCGATGCCGGCCAAGACCAGCGCAGCGACGACGAAGCGGATCGTGGCACTGCGGCTGCGTAAGCGCGTGGGCCCGGTCCAGCTCGCCGCCCTGACCGGTGTCGCGCCCT
>NZ_JBNDHY010000005.1:0-59297 GCF_056755315.1 Monashia sp. HAY1-2A | reverse complement strand
CCCCCCCCCCCTCCCAAGAGACCACCACGGCCCCCCAGATTACTACGCGTCTCGTGGGCTCGGAGATGTGTATAAGAGACGGGGTCAGCGAGCTGACCAGCCGCTGATCCGCCCACCACGGCGCGGAGCTGGGCCGCCGTCCCCCGGTGCGGACGGCGGCCCCGCCGCCAGGACTGCTGCGTCGCGGACGGCCGGGAGGGTCAGGCCTCGGCGTTGCTCGGACGCGCCCACGGACCGGTGATCGCGAAGACGTACCCGGGCGACTGGATGTTGGCGAAGAGCACCTTGCCGTCGGCGCTGAAGGCCGGGCCGGTGAACTCACTGTCGTTGAGGTCGTTGCGGGCCAACGGGTAGGACTTGCCCTGGTCGGTCACGCCGACGAGGTGCTGGATGCCCTCGCCGTCCTCGGCCATGATGATGCCGCCGTAGGGCGAGAGCGTCATGTTGTCGGGGCCGTCGTAGCTGTCGGTGTCGACGTCCGGGTCGGGGTTGACGGCGAAGATCGTCTTCAGCGTCACGGTCTCGGTCCGGGGGTCGTAGAACCACACCTGCCCGTCGTGCTCATTGGCGCTGCCGTCGCTGCTGCGCGCGAAGCTGGCGACGAAGTAGGCGCCGCCGTCGCCCCACCACGCTCCTTCGAGCTTGCGGCTGCGCGTGATCTCGTCGTCCGCGAACTGCTTGCGCACCGAGGTCGTCCGGGCGTCGCGGTCGGGTACCGGTCCCCACCGGACCGTGTAGCGGGTGCCCGCCTGCGTCGCGAGGGACAGGTCGGGGATGTGCGTGTCGCCGCGGTAGCAGCTCATCGCCTCCAGCGCGCCGGCCCTGTCGCCGCCGTCGGAGAGCGCGAGCTCGCGCAGGGCGTCCTTGCCGCCGGTGAACCCTGCCGGGGGCGTCCACCGGTAGTACAGGCCGTTGGGGCCGCCGGCGTCCTCCGTCTCGTAGATGGTGTGGGTGGTCGGGTCGACGGCGACCGCCTCGTGGGAGAACCGGCCGAGGAACCTCAGCGGCACCGGGCTCTTGCCGAGGTTGGCCTCCTGGCTGCTCGGGTCGACCTCGAAGACGTAGCCGTGGTCCTTGAGGTAGCGGCCGCCCATCCGCTGCTCCGTCTCCTCACAGGTCAGCCAGGTGCCCCACGGCGTCTCGCCCCCCGCGCAGTTGTTGTGGGTGCCGGCGACGCTCGTGTACTCGCGGATGCGGGTACCGTCCGCGTCCACGTCGATGTTCGACGTGCCGCCGCGGGCGCCCTCGTCGTAGGTGAGCCCGGCCAGCGGCGGGACCCCGAAGGGCTCGCTGCCACCGATCTCGTGGTTGTTGACGAGGGTCGACCCGTTGCCGCGGGTGAAGACGCCCGTGCCGTCCGGGTCGCTCGCCGTCGGGACTCCGTCGACGGTCGGCGTCACCCCGCTCTGCGTGACGATCCGGTAGGAGAACCCCGCCGGCAAGGCCAGCAGGCCCTTGGGGTCAGGAACCAGCGGCCCGTACCCGACCGACGACCGCGGGGCGGCCAGGGCGCTACCTCCTCCGGCGAGAACGTCGATGCTGCCGCTGATCGCGATGCCCAGGCCGGTGGCGGCCGTGCCTCTGAGGAAGCCACGGCGGTTGAGGGAGGTGGTCATGAGACGCCTTTCACGCGTTGGATGGTCGGGTCCAAGTCCATGCCTGACGGCTACCGGCCGCACCCAACTCCGGATGTCGGTCCGGTGAACGGTTCGGCCTCGGGGTCGACGCCTCTGGTCTCCCGGTCGGTGAGGGGTGACGATGGGCAGATGGCGGTTAGTGCGCAGGAGCGCGAGCAGGTGCAGCGCCCCAGCTGCTGGTGCTGCGGGAAGCCGTTCGACGAGCAGGACCTGACTCGGCTCGGGTCCCACCCGGAAGTGGGCGTCTGCGCCGGGTGCGCGCGTTGGCTGTCCCGCCGCGCCCGGGCCACGGCCGAAGAGGGGATGCGAACCCCGGGCGCTCTCGCCCGCAGGTCGGTCGCCGCCGCACGGGGCCTGGTCATGCGCGTCGGGCTGCAGCACTGGCCGCTCCTCGGGCCCGTGCTGCGACGTCTGGACCGACACCTTCCCTGAGGGGTCGAGGCGCCCTCACGACCCCGGCGGTCGTTCGGACTCTCCGGAGGGGGTCGGCGGTCCTGACAGCACGATCTGGGTCGCGAGGTGGTGGGCGGACGGCAGGTCGCTGTCCCCGTGGACGAGCACGCGGACGAAGATCAGAACCGCGTTGTGGGGTGAGGCTATTCGCGTCGTCCCGCTCGGGAGCGGGCCCGTCCAGTGTGGCCCGGTGATGAGGTGGTCGCCCGCCCGGTTGCCTGTCGTGCGGGTGCCGACGTAGGCGAAGTTCGTGTTCGTGGACGGGTCGGTGAGCTGGACGCTGTAGTAGCGGTCAGCCGCGTCCGGCACGTGCAGGAGCCGGGGCCCTTCTCGCAGGTCCAGCCAGCCGGCGGCCATGAGCGTGTCCCGGTTCACGCCCGTGGTCGCCAGCGTCGAACCCGTGGTCGTGCCGACCGGGTCGGCGAACGAGGCCTGGGACTGGACGTAGAGCGAGTTCACCGGGATCGGGCCGCCGCCGAACCCGCTGACGAGGATGGCGCGCTTGAACACGGACAACAGCACGCGGGGCCAGAACCAGAGGGCAAGGAACCACGCCGCGACCATGGCTGTGGCGAAGGGCAGGAGGTGCTCGAGCTGCATGGCAGGGCTCACGAGGCCCGGGTCACGGGCGGAACGGCATACCGGCCCTCGAGGACGGCCCGGCCAGGAAGGTAGACGCGGAGCCAGAGGGTGAACCTGCCCGAGGGAGCAGGCAGCCAGTTGGCCTCACGGCCCACCGGCAGGGTGCTCTGGATGTGGATGTCGACCGACCCGTCCGCGTTCGGCGCCAGCCCCGAGCGGTCGCCCACGCTGTACCGGCCGATCGGGTTGGGGACGAAGCGGTTCCGAGAATCGCCCATCGTCAGCGACCAGAACGCGTCGTTGGGTGGGAGCCCGCCCGCCGGGAAGTGCACGACGTAGCTGTGGAGGCCGCTCAGCGGCCGACCCGACTCATCGGCCTGCGTCGTCCAGTACACCGATTCCTCCGGCACGTTGACCGGACCCGGGAACATCCACGTGGCCGCGGCCCGCGACAGGAAGCCGTTCCCGGGGACACCGCATCCGGGCATCGTGACCCAGCCGTTGACCTTGACGGCTTTGACCCTCGCGAAGATCTCGACGGTGACGACGGCCAGCCCGACACCCACCAGCGCGCCCTGCAGGATCTCGGTACGGACCGGCCGTTCCGGGGTCGTCAGCATCCTGACGACGGCGTAGAGACAGACCGCCCCGACGAGGGCCGCCACGGCAGCAGACCGTCGCCGGCTCATGCCGCGGTCCCAGCCTCTTCTCCCCGGTCTGCCGCGATCCGCACGGCTCCACTCTGCCCTCGGCGCGTCGCGGCTTCCAGTGCGAGCTGGAGGAGTTCTCCCGATGTGCCGGGGACGACCGCGTGCGAATCGTGGGAGTGGCGCGAGGCGATCCACGAGGAGGTGCGCCTCCCAGGCAAGCAGCACGGTGCGGCGACCGCAGCCGACCGCTTCGAGCGCGCGCTGGAGCTGTGGGACCTCGATCGCTCGGCCCAGGAACCCACGCCCGCCCTGGGTGACCAGCGGCATGGCGCGGCCGGGTCATGAGGTAGCCCTGGGTCACGGCACCGTCCGTGAGGGTGCCGCACCGCGTGGCAGGAGGCGTAGCGTCCGAGCATGCGCAGCTTCCCGGTGACCGACGTGATCCGCTCCTATGCCGTGGCTCATGGGACCTGGCGTCCCGACCGTGTGGTGCGTGAGCTGCAGGCGCAGACAGCCAAGCTCGGCGACGCGGCAGGCATGCAGATCGGCGACGACCAGGGCCAGCTCCTCACGATGCTCGCCCGGCTGGTCGGGGCGCGTCGGGCGGTCGAGGTGGGGACGTTCACCGGCTACTCGAGCATGTGCATCGCCCGGGGCCTGGCCGAGGGAGGTTCACTGCTGTGTTGCGACGTCAGTCAAGACTGGACCCAGATCGGGCAGCAGGCCTGGGCCGCGGCCGGTCTTGCCGACCGGATCGAGCTGCGGATCGCACCCGCGATCGACACCTTGCGAGCGCTGCCGGCGACGGCGGACATCGACCTGGTCTTCATCGACGCAGACAAGCCCGGGTACGCCGCCTACTGGGAAGAGCTGGTGCCGCGCGTCCGGCCCGGAGGTCTGCTGCTCGCGGACAACGTCCTGTGGAGCGGCCGGATCGCCGATCCGGAGGTGACCGATACGAACACGACCGCGTTGCGCGACTTCAACGACCTCGTGGCCTCCGACGACCGCGTCGAGGCCGTCGTCCTGACCGCCTTCGACGGCCTGACGATCGCCCGTCGGTCGACCGCGCCCTCCGGGGCGTGATGACGCCGGTCGGGAGCGGCCGGCGCCACCGCCGGTGTGCCCGGGTCGACGAGGGGGCCGGGCGATGACCTTCTTCTGGACCGGGGTCGGCGTGCTGCTCGTGGTGGGCATCGGTCTGATCGTGTGGGGGTCCCTTCCCGGGCCGGGGCGGTCCGGCCAGGACGTCTCGGCGCGGCGCACCACCGAGACGCAGGTGGGGGCGTGGCTGGTGGGCGTCTCGCTGTGCGCCCTGGTGGTCGCCTACTTCACGGCCCGTTGGCCCTGAGGCCCGGCCTCCGTCGCCGGGGTCGCGCACCGTGGTGCTGCCACCCGACCGTCGATCACCTCGACACCCGCCTGCCCGTCGGCCGGCCGGCCCGGTGTCTAGACGGCTTTGACACCGGCTCCTTGCTCTCTGCAAGACTTGTCGAATGCAACAGCAAGTCACCGCCGCCACCGTGGCCGCGCTGCAGCAGATCACCCGCGACCTGCTCGGGCTGGCAGTCCGGAGCGTCGACGAGGTCGGGGACGTGTCGCTGCCGCAGATGCGGCTGCTCTTCGCCTTGCGCGACGAGGGAGAGTCGTCGTGCACCCGACTGGCCACCGTGCTCGGGGTCAACGGTTCGTCGATCACGCGCCTGGCCGACCGGCTCGTCGCGTCGCGACACGTCACCCGCACCGGCGACCCGGCGAGCCGCAGCCGGGTGCTGCTCGCCCTGACCGAGCACGGCGACACGGTCATCGACGCGGTGCTCGCGTGGCGTTCTCGTGAGCTGACCCGCGTCCTCCGGGGCCTCGACGCCGAGGCGCTCGGCTCGCTCACCGACAGCCTCAACGCGCTGCACGACGGTCTCCGCCGACGCCACCACGACCTGACCGGCCCGGTGCCGCTGTGACCGGGGCCAAGGTCGAGCTCGGGGACTTCAACGTCCACCCGCGGATGCTGGTCATCGCCGCGTGGGCACTGCCGGTCGGGGCCGGTGGCGCTTTCGCGGCGTACGCCTTGCTCAAGCTCATCGGCCTGACGACGAACGTCGTCTTCTACCAGCGGCTCGACACCTCACTCGTGGCGCCCGGTGCGACGCACCACCCGTGGCCGCTCGTGCTCCTCGCGCCAGTGGTCGGCGGCCTCGTCATCGGCCTCATGGCCCGTTACGGGTCGGAGAAGATCCGCGGGCACGGCATGCCCGAGGCGATCGAAGCGATCCTCATCCGCGGCAGCCGGGTCGAGCCGAAAGTGGCTGTGCTGAAACCGATCTCGGCGGCGGTCAGCATCGGGTCGGGTGGGCCGTTCGGCGCCGAGGGACCGATCATCATGACCGGTGGCGCCATCGGCTCGATCCTCGCGCAGCACCTTCGGCTCACCGCCGACGAGCGCAAGACGCTCCTCGTCGCGGGTGCCGCGGCCGGGATGGCCGCCACCTTCAACGCCCCCCTCGCCGCCGTGCTCCTGGCGGTCGAGCTGCTGCTGTTCGAGTGGCGGCCACGCAGCTTCGTGCCGGTCGTCGCCGCGGTCGCCGTCGCGACGGCTGTACGGGGACCACTCATCGGGACCGGCGCGATCTTCCCGGTACCCACCGGCGGCGTCTCCATCACGTGGACGGCCGAGGCGCTCAGCGCCCTCGTCGGCCTCAGCGGCGCCCTCGTGGCCCTCGGCGCGACGTGGCTCGTCTACTTCGCCGAGGACCTGTTCCGTCGGCTCCCCCTGCACTGGATGTGGTGGCCGGCACTCGGGGGTCTGGTCATCGGCGTCGGCGGGCTCGTCGAGCCGCGAGCACTCGGCGTCGGCTACGACGTCATCGACCAGCTGCTCACCGGACGGGCGACCACCGGGCTCATCGTCGGCATCCTCGTCGTCAAGACCCTCATCTGGTCGCTGTCGCTGGGGTCCGGGACGTCCGGGGGCGTGCTCGCCCCGGTCTTCATGATCGGTGGCGCGCTCGGGGCCGCGGTCGGGCTCGTCCTGCCCGGCGTGTTCCCGGGGTTCTGGGCCATGCTCGGCCTGGCGGCGGTCGTCGGTGGCGTCATGCGCTCGCCACTGACGGGCGTCGTGTTCACCCTCGAGCTGACGCACGCCTGGGATGCGCTGCTGCCCCTGCTCATCGCATCCTCGGCGGCGTACGCGGTCTCCGTCCTCATCCTCCAGCGCTCGGTCCTCACGGAGAAGATCGCCCGCCGAGGACTGCACCTGACGCGCGACTACACCACCGACCCGCTCGAGACGTTCTTCGCCTCCGACGTCATGCGCACCTCGCCCGAGGCGCTGGAAGAGGCGCGCCGGCTCGCGATCGACGGAGGCCACCACGTCGTCGATGCGGGCGACACGCTGCGACACGTCGCCTACGTCTTCGCCGAACACGGCCACGGCGGCGCCGCCGTCCTCGGCGAGGGCGGCGACGTCCTCGGGCTCGTCGACGTGCAGTCCCTGCTCGTGGCACGCCGGCACGACCTGACGGAGGCGACCGAACGCGAGCAGGTCTTCACGAGGCCGCTCGGCCTCGGCCGCCGCTGATGGCAGGGGCCGTGCCGCGCGGGTGCAGTACACGGCTGTCGTGTACGTCGTGCCTCACGGGAGCTGGCCGCTGCTCGGGCACGGGTTGCGAGGCAGCACGGTGCGGAAGTTGTCGACGAACGTGCCTTCGGGGAACCCTGGATCGCCGGGGTAGTAGGTGGCGAGCTCGGGTCCGTACTCGGACGTCGAGGTGCCGCCGAACGTGTTCGTGGTGCCGGGGATGAACGTGCCGCCTTCCTGCCAGGCGCAGGCGCCGTTCGGCCCGGACCGGGTCGAGTAGATGGGGTAGAACTGGGCGCCCGGCGGCGGGTTGACGCAACCGGCGCCGTCCAGGGCACACACGGACAGCGGCTCGATGGCCGGCATGTCCGCTTCGAACGCCATCCGGCTGTAGTTGTGCCCGTCGGTCTGTGGGCTGGTGAGCTGGAAGGAGCCCGAGTGGACCAGCCGGTCCTGCGCGGGGTCGGCCAGCGTGCCGGACCAGTCGCGCTGGTACGACGTGCCGTCGAAGTCACGGTCGGTGGCGATGCAGCCACCGACGGGCGCCAGCAGCGACTCGGTGGCGTTGAAGCAGGCCGTGTCGTCGACGTCCTTCTTCGTCTCCCCGACGCCGGGGTTGACGCAGCTGCCCAGCGTGTTGGCGCGGTCGCAGTACTCGAAGTGGCCGATCTCGTCGGAGAAGGAGACGTTGTAGGTGTGCGCGGTCCAGGGCACCAGCGTCTGCTCGCTGGAGGTGGCGTACATCGGGTGGAAGGCGTACGGCTCCTCCGTGCAGCCGACCGCCGAGGGCTGGAACAGCGGGTGTGCGAAGCCGTTGGCGATGCTGGCCGTCATCGACCCGCTCTGCCCGCTCGTCACGTCGGTGATGGAGTTCACCAGCCCGGCCGCCGAGTCGTGGATCGAGATCTGCAGGGTGTCGCCGGCGTCCATGTACAGCACCTGCGCCGGGTCGGGCGTGAAGGTCGCGAGGGTGGCGTTGAGCGGGTCCGGTGGTGCCTGCGGCGTGCCGCTCCTGGTGATGAACGCGAAGTCCGCCCATTCCTCACCGGCGCGGTCCAGGCAGTCGGCGTTGTTCACCTGGGTCCGGGTTGCGGAGAGACCGAAGACCACCATGGCCGCGCACCACTTCGTCGGGTCGCAGGACACGTTCGGCTCAGGCACCCATCCGGGCGGGTAGAACTGCAGCTCCAGGAAGCCGGTCCCGACGTGGTTGCCCATCCAGTCGGGTGCGGAGTGGTCGCTGCTCGTCTTGATGTTGCTGTCCGAGTCGGGGGTGCAGGCAACGCCCGGGTTGGGGTAGCTCTGGGTCTCGCACAGGTCCATGCCGTACCAGAACGCCACGCTCCGCTGGAAGTTCCACGTGCCGCCGGTGCCGTCCTGCTTCGGCAGTGTGGGCGCCTCACGCGGAAGCCGCAGCTGCCAGGTGGCCGAGTTCCCCGAGCCGGCTCGGGTCGAGTAGAAGAGCAGGGCCGGCTCGTCGTGGCCGACGTAGCCGCCTTCGTAGTCCTGCCGGGAGCTCGGGTCGGGACAGAGCGTCGCATGCCTCTCACAGAGTGGATCCAGAGGCCCGCTCGAACTCCCTGACGAGGCCTGTGGGCCGGCGAGCACCGCCGCCGCCACCAGGACCACTGCCGACCACAGCGCACGGGTTCGCTTCATGACTCCTCCAGCCGACGCCACCTGAACCTGGGCCGATCGGCGCTCGACCACGATGCACCCGCTTCGTCACGTCCAGTGTGCTCCGTCCGTCGAGGGCTGTTCCGGTTTTGGGGAACTCAGCGCACACGGCGCGGACGGCGCCGCGATGACACGTGCAGGCTGCTGTCACGGATGGCTTGCCGCCTCTGGGCCCGTGCGAAGGTTGGAGTCGTGAGTGACGAGCTGCCTGCCCTGACGGTCGCGGACGGCGCCGCATGGCGCGCCTGGCTCGACGAACACCACGGTGATGACCGCGGGGTGTGGCTGACCCTGGCGAAGAAGGGCGCGGCCGCGCCCACCAGCCTCACCTACGACGAGGCGCTCGACGAGGCGCTCTGTCACGGATGGATCGACGGGCAGATCCGTGGCGGCGACCAGTACAGCTACCGGCAGCGCTTCACGCCCCGCACCCGGCGCAGCGGGTGGTCACAGCGCAATGTCGCCATCGTGGAGCGCCTCATGGCGGAAGGGCGGATGCACGCGTCCGGACTCGCCGCGGTGGAGCGCGCCAAGGCGGACGGCCGTTGGCACGCCGCGTACGCCGGACCGGCGAGCATCGAGGTGCCGACCGACCTCGCGGAAGCCCTCGACTCCGATCCCTCCGCGCGGGCGATGTTCGAGAAGCTCAACAGCCGAAACCGCTACGCGATCCTCTACCGGGTCGAGACGGCGAAGCGGGCCGAGACCCGAAGGCGACGCATCGAGCAGTTCGTGGCCATGCTCGCCCGGGGAGAGACGATCCACCCCAACAGCGCGAGGGACGAACGCGGTCCCCGCGACGCCTAGGCAGGAGAGACCGCGGCAAGGCTCGTGCGACCTGCGGCTGGTGCGGTGCGGTGGTTGGTCCGAGCTGGGCCGTGGCCGCGCCGGTTCCGGCAGCCGCGTCGGGTGCGGATGGCTATCGTCTCGACCATGACAGGTCCCATGACGATGAATCGTGTCATCCACGCGGCGGTGCGTCGCGACCTCGCTCGCCTCGAGTCCGCCCTCGCCACCGCCCCCGACGGTGACCGGGCCCGCGCCCAGCAGCTGCAGGTGGCCTACGCGCACCTGCACGACCAGCTCAAGCACCACCACGAGGGCGAGGACACCCACGTCTTTCCGTTCCTGGCCAAGGTGCAAGGGGCCACGGAGCTGGTCGAGGTCATGGAGACGGAGCATCAGGCCATGGCGGACGCACTCGCCGGTGCCCGCACTGCCATGGACACCTACGCCTCGAGCGGGTCCGCCGGCGACGCCCATGCCGCCAGGGACGCCGTGCTGAAGGCGAACGACGTCGTCGAGCGACACCTGCATCACGAGGAGAACGACCTCGAGCCGCTCCTGCTGCCGCACCTCGGGACGCCCGAGTGGAAGGTCGTCGAGAAGCAGCTGCGACCCGCATCCCTCGCCGTCTCGGGCCGGTTCATGGCGTGGATCCAGGACGGGATGCCCGAGGCGGAGCGCACCTACCTCCGCTCGGCCATTCCGGCCCCGGTGACCTTTCTGCTCAGCAGACTCGCCGGCAGGTCCTACCACCGGGACATCGCGCCCGCCTGGGCGCCCACCACGTAGGCGTTCCGGTCCGAGACCGGGTCGCAGGCCTGTCAGGTCAGGCGGGAACCGGCGGACATCGTCGTGCTCCTCGGCTGCGGCGTCGACAGGTTGGCCCTACGTGTTCACCCTGCCTGCGAGAGCGTCGAGTCCCGGTCCGTGCAGGTCTTGCAGGGCTTGGGGACGCCCCGCGAGCGCAACGAGGAGCGCCTCGGCCGGGCCGTGGACCTCCGGCCCGGTCCCATGGGCCCACGGCAGGTCGGTGGCGACCACGCGCAGCCCGCGGATGTTGGCCGGTGCTGGTAGGGCACGGGCGCGGGGTGCGAAGCTCAGCGCTGCGACCAGTCGCTCTCGAGGGACGTCGCGAGGGTGAGCCAGTGCCCGTCGGATGTCCTGCTGGTGGATCAGGGCATCGGTCAGCGCGACGGCGCACCCGAATGCGGTGGTGATCCCCCGCGGAACGACGTGTGCGCGAAGCCGCGCCACGAGCTCCTCGGTGCCGAGCCGTCGGCTCTCTTCGACGCCACGCTGGTTGGCGAGCCTGAGGGAGAAGCCCGAGCGGGCCGTCAGCGCCAGCAACCGTGGCCAGCTCAGCACGTCGTAGCTCACGATGTGGCCGACGACGTCGCGCACCGACCAGCCGGGACACAAGGATGGCTGGTCCCATTCCGCTGCCGTCAGCGTGTCGAGGTAGTCGGCCAGGTCTCGTCGCTCGGCGGCCGCCAGGTCGCTGAGGTCTGCCATGGTTCATCGGCTCCCGTCTCGATGTCCTGACCGACTCCAGCACAAGGTCCTGCAACACGTCCAGGCCCGCACGGAGTACGGGCGACGAGTGACGCGTGAGGAAACGGCGCCGCAGAGCCACCGCGGGCCGGCCACTGTGCCCCACACTCTCCTCCATGGGCGATCCACGAACCGAGAAGGCCGAGCGACCGGGACGCGAGGGCCCGACGGCCACCGTCACGCCGGTGCTCGTCGCGGAGCTGCTCGCCGAGGGCGAAAGGATGCCGGTCTACGTGCACGTCATCGACCATCCCGACGCGCGCGTGCTGGTCGACACCGGCATGACGCAGCTGCACCCGGCGGTCGACGACATGGATCCTCGCCTGACCCCACTGAGCGAGCAGGCCGGCTTCGACCTGGCCGGCATCGACGTCGTCGTCAACACGCACCTGCACTTCGACCACTGCGGCGGCAACCACCTCTTCCCGGGCAAGCCGGTCTACGTCCAACGCGCGGAGCTGGAGGACGCGCGGAGCCAGGACGACTACACGATCCGCGAGTGGGTCGAGGCGCCCGGGGTGCAGTACGTGCCCGTCGACGGCACCCTCGAGCTGCTGCCGGGGATCCGGCTCGTTCCGACGCCCGGCCACACGCGAGGCTCGCAGGTCGTCGTCGTCGAGACGGGCGACCGCTCCATCGTCATCGCGGGTGACACGGCGGTCTTCTTCGACGAGCTCGACCACCCGCGCACCGACGGCCAGCGACTGGTCCGGGCACTCGCCCCCGAAGAGGTCTGGCTCTCGCACCAGCACGAGCCATGGCGTCCGTCGGCCCCCCACGACGCGTGACCGGAAGTCCCTGAAGGACCGCGCGCACAGGTCCGGTGACACCCGGGCGAAGGCGGCGCATCGGCCGTCACGATCCGGTTGCCTCGTGGCAAGATCGCACGGGTGCTGCGACTCACCGACTTCATCATCGACTGCCCGGACACGATGCAGCTGGCGGCGTTCTACTCCGAGGTGACGGGCCGGCCGGTCAACGGCGGCAGCGACGGCAGCTGGGCCGGTATCCGGTTCGGCGAGATCGACCTGGCCTTCATCCGGGTGGATGACTACCGCGCCCCGACGTGGCCCGACGCCGAGCACCCCAAGCAGTTCCATCTCGACTTCGAGGTCGACGACATCGAGGCGGAACAGAGCCGCGTCCTGGCCCTCGGCGCGATCCTGAAGCAGGACTTCATCGGCGCCGACGGCCACGGCTGGCGCGTCTACACCGATCCCGTCGGCCACCCGTTCTGCCTCTGCCACAACAAGGGCGTCACCTGGACCGACCAGGGCCCCGTCTGGCCGACGAGCGGGTAGGACGCGTGCACCCCAGCTGACTGGCCTAGCTCGGACCGAGCCGCGCCTCGTCCCGCGTCGGCTCGAACAGCTCGACCAGGTTCCCCGCCGGATCCTCAGCGAGGATCTGCCGCCCGCCGATGCCCTCGACGATCTCGTTGCGGAACCTCACGCCCTCGCCGCGCAGTCGCTCGACGAGCGTGGAGAGGTCGTCGACCTGCAGCGAGAAGCGGTTCCAGCCACCGGGGGTCGGGGCGGTCCCGTCGGGCATCGCCTGGCCGCCGCCCGGACCGCCCCCGGCGGCGCTGAGCACCAGGCGCAGCGCACCGTTCTCGAGCAATGCGAACGTCGGCGCGGGGTGCATCACCTCGGTGAACCCGAGCCGGTCGCGGTAGAACGCGATCGCGGCATCGATGTCGTCGACGATGTACCGGACGCTCACACTGGCCACCGGTTCACGGTACGACGCCGCGGCGAAGGCGGCGAGCCTGTCGCGGTTCCGGCGTGCGGACTTCGTCCGTCCTCTCGCGCCTGGGCCTCTATCGGCCAGGCCCGCGGTCGCCGGAGTCGTCGACGGTGAGCACGATGAGCGGACTGTGTCGAAGCATCTCCGGGACGTCCGTGCGACGCCAGCGCCTGGCGGCCGCCTCGATGTACGGACGGCGCTCGTCAGGGTCGGTCACGACTCGCGCGGTCGCGGGCACGTCGGCGACCACTGACTGCTTCAGGTGGATCACGACGTGCGGATCGGCGTCGATGTTGTAGATCCAGTCCCGCGTGCGATCGGCCCGCGGCAGGCCCGTGATGAACAGCTGGTCGTCGTCGTGGTGCAGGAAGATCTCGATGCGCCGAGGTCGACCGGTTCGCCGGCCGGTCGTCGTGAGATCGATGAGCTGGCTGTGGTTCAACGCGGCCCGGGTGGCTTCGCTCCCGGAGACGGCATCGTCCATGGCGCGCTCCTCTCGACTGGAACCGACCCAGGAACTCTACGGCGAGCGGCCGCGGTGGCGTGCCGCGCCGGAACCACCGGGCCGGCTGCCGCCTCTCCTTCGGCACGGGACGGGGTAAATGCGGTGACACCTGCCGTCCGGGTCTGCAGAATCCTCGGGTGGTTCTCGACGCCGTCCTCCGTCACGCCCGCCCGCCGTCGCCGCTGGCGGGACGGCTGTCCGTCCAGTCGCTGCTCTTTGCCCTCGGCGAGGGCACCTTCATGACCGGTTCGGCGGTGTTCTTCACGCAGATCGTCGGGCTCTCGGCCGCTCAGGTCGGTCTCGGCCTCACCATCGCGGGCGTCGCGGCGTTCCTCGCTGCCCTGCCGATGGGCAAGCTCGTCGACCGCTTCGGGCCCAAGAGGATGTGGGCCGTCAGTGCAGCGGGGCAGGCGGTGATGTTCGCGTTCTGGCCGCTCATCAACGGCTTCGAGGGCTACATCGTGATGGCCGTCGGCATGGAGGTCATCGGCGCGCTCGGCGGCGCGGCGTACGGCGCGTACACGATCGACGTCCTCCCGCCGGACGAGCGGGTGCGGTCGCGCGCGTACATGTACTCCGCGCTCAACGTCGGCTTCACGGTCGGCTCGATGCTCGGCGGCGTCGCCCTCGCGTTCCACTCCAACGACGTCCTGCACGCCCTGCCGTGGTTCACGTCGGTGGCCTTCCTCGTCAACGCCGCCGCGATCATCCGCCTCCCCAAGGCGGCCCATGACGAACGCAGCGCCGAGGACCGAAAGGTGAAGGTCTCCGGACCCGGCCCGCTGCGCAACCCGGGGTGGCTCCTCACGACGTTCTTCGGCGGCGTGTTCTGGACCAACCAGGTGCTGCTCAACGTCGTCATCCCGCTGTGGCTCGTCGAGAAGACGGACGCGCCGCGGGTGCTGCTGGCGTTCCTCTTCGGCACCAACACCGTCATGTGCATCTTCCTGCCGATGGTGACCTCCCGCGGGGTCAGGGACATCCCGACGGCGCTCAAGGCCATTCGGCTCTCGGCCGGCTTCTTCGTCGTGTCCTGCCTCATCACGTTGGCGACGCACGACACCGTCGGCTGGGTGACCATCGCGCTGGTCTGGCTCGGGCACGTCACGGTGACCGGCGCCGAGCTGTACCTGTCTGCGGCGAGCTGGTCGTTCGAGGCCGAGCTGATGGACCCACGCCAACGCGGCGCCTACCAGGGCGCCGCCGAGCTCAGCGGGACCCTCGGCCGGGTCTGGGCTCCCGCGCTCTACACGTTCCTCGCGATGAACTGGGGTGCCGGAGGCTGGCTGCTCATCGCCGGGATCATCGTCGTCGCCGCGATCGGCATCCATCCCTCGACGCGGCTGGCCCGCCGGTTCCTGGAGCGGCACGTGCCGGCCGAGGCGCTCGCCGAGGCACGCGCGTCCGCGCCCGAACCGGAGGAAGGCCTCGCCGTCGGCGCGCCGACCCTCAGCACCACCGACGAGCGAGTGTCAGCCCCCGATCCGACTCGCTGACACCGGCCGGTGCGTCTCACGCTCGCCGGGCGGCCGGGTGGTCCTCGATCCGTGGCAGGCTCCAGCGCGACCGCGTCTAGGCTGGAACGGTGGGCAACGGCGGCGACCGGCCGCCCAAGCGGCGCGCGACGTCGCGGCGGCGCGGACTCCTCGGTGCGTCCGTGAGGGGCAGGCGTTCGGGCACAGCCGGCGTGGCCAGGTGGGCCGGGCTGGCCGTGGCCACAGTGACCCTGTCGGCCTGCACCACGGCGATGCCTCCGGGAAGCATCGGCACTCGTCTGCCCGCCAGCCCCGCGCCCGTCATGACCACGATCGACCGGGTGGCGCCCCTGCCGGAGGCGGCCGAGTGCGCGAACGAGGACCTCGACGGCCACCGCAGCACCTTGCCCGGACCGCAGCTGTTCCCTGAGGCGTTCCCGGGCGAGGTCGGCGTGCGGCTCGTCCTGCCGGGGCGTGACGGGTCGGACGTCATCCACTGCCACGGCACGCTCGTGAAGCGGTTCAGCTGCCGGGACCCGACGACGTGGGCCATGCCCGACCCGGCAGAGTTCCTCGTGACGTTCGGCGCGGCCCGGGTCAGGGTCGTCGAGGGCGCGTCCGCGGCTCGGACGCAGTCGACGGAGGACGGGCGCAGCCCCGGGCCGTCGAAACGCTCGTTCACCTACGCCGAGTACACCCTGGCGTCCGGTGATCCGCGGGGCGCGGTCGCCTTCGAGCGGCACGCCTTCGCAACGTGTGCTCTGGCGTCCGTGAGGACGGTCGACGGGGTGGGGCTGGGCACCGCCAGCGTGGGTACGGAGACCGGCCTCGTCGACGTCGCGTTCCTCGTCAGGGGCGACCGGCTGGCACAGGTGACCCTGTACGGGAGTCGGTGGACTCCTGACGAACGGGACCACGCCTGGCACGTCGTCGTGCAGCACCTCCGGCAGGAGCGGTGACGGCACGCGGAGGGACACGAGGACCCTTGACCGGAGCATTCATCGGTCGTAACTTACATTCGTTATGACTTATGGAGATGACGCGGCGTGGACCACGCTGGCTGACCGCAACCGACGCTCGATCCTGACCGAGCTGGCCGAGGGCGAACGGACTGTCGGCGAGCTGACCCAGGCACTGCCCATCACCCAACCTGCGGTCTCCCAGCACCTCAAGGTGCTCAAGCAGGTCGGCCTGGTCAACGACCGCGCCGAGGGAACCAAGCGGATCTACCGGCTCAACGAGGCCGGGGTGGCCGCCCTGCGCGACCAGCTCGACGCGTTCTGGAGGCGGACCATGTCCGGCTTCGAGGACCTGATGAAGGAGGAGGAATGACGGAGACCACTGATACCCCCGTGGTACGGCACCACGTCGTGGTTCCGGGTACGCCGGAGCGTGCGTTCGCGGCGTTCACGGGCCGGTTCGATGCCATCAAGCCCCGCGAGCACAACCTGCTCGCGTCGCCGATCGTGTCGACGACCTTCGAGCCCCGCGTGGGTGGACACATCGTCGACCACGGCGAGGATGGCAGCGAGTGCCGGTGGGCGCGGGTTCTGGCCTACGACCCGCCGGACCGGGTGGTGTTCAGCTGGGACATCGGCCCGACGTGGCAGCTGGAGACCGACCCGGACAACGCGAGCGAGGTGGAGGTGCGGTTCGTCGCCGACGGTCCGGACCGGACCCGTGTCGAGCTGGAGCACCGGTACCTCGACCGTCACGGTCCCGGCTGGCCGCAGCTGCGCGCGGGCGTCGACGACGATCAGGGCTGGCCGCTGTACCTCGCCCGTTACGCCAGCGTCCTCGAGGAGGATGCGGCCTGACGGCGAGGTGTCGAACGGGCCCGCGAGGCCACGTCCGGCCGCGCGATCGGCTGCGTCGCCGCGCTCACTGATGCACCCTTGGGGTGAGGAGGTCAGCATGGACATGCAGGACGCGAACACGGGCAGCAAGCAGCGGGAGTACCTGGCGCCGGGCGTGTACGTCGAGGAGGTGCCCGCGGCCAACAAGCCGATCGAGGGCGTCGGGACGTCGGTGGCCGCGTTCGTGGGTCTGTCTCCTTTCAGTCCCGCGCGACTGGCTCGGACCTTCGCCCTGGCAGCCGTGTTGGCGTCTGTGCTCCGAAGGCTGCGCTGAGCGGGCCGAGGCTCGTGCCGTGAGCAGCAGCGTCGTCATCGACGCGTTCGGGTGACCCGCGGATGGCGGACCGCGTAGCGTGGACCCACGCCGCATGCCCTCGCTGGAGGATGTGTGAAACCGCCACCGTTCGAGTACCACCGGGCCGCCTCTGTGCATGACGCGGTGCAGTTGTTGGCGCGCCACGGGTCGGATGCGAGGGTGCTTGCCGGGGGCCAGAGTCTGCTCCCTCTCATGGCGCTGCGGCGGGCCCGGCCCGGGCACCTCGTCGACGTGCAGTGGGTCCAGGAGCTGACGGGGATCTCGCGTGCCGACGGGGTCCTGCGGATCGGTGCGGCGACCCGGCACCGTGACATCGAGCGGGACCGTTCGCTGCCATCGCTGTTGCGGCTCGGAGTACGGCAGATCGGAATTTCGAGGTGCGCAACCGTGGCACGGTGGGCGGGTCACTGGCGTTCGCCGACCCGGCGGCCGAGTGGCCGGCACTGGCCCTGGCGATGGGTGCTGTCATCGTGGCGGCCTCGGTGCGTGGCCGGCGCGAGATCAACGCCGCAGACCTGTTCGTCGGCGCGCACGCGACGTCGCTGGCGGCTGACGAGCTGCTCGTCGAGGTGTTGCTGCCGACCCGTGACGCGAGGTTCGGCTTCGCCGAAGCGACGCGGCGCGGACCGGGGGACTATGCGTTGGCCGGCGCCGTGTGCCACGACGCGACGGTGACGGTGTTCGGCACCGCAGACCGGCCGCAGCTGCTGGCCGCCACCGGGCGAGCCGCGGAAGAGGGCCGGTCGGGTGAGGCCGTCGTCGAGATCGCCAGGTCGGAGATCGACACCGCCTCGGAGTACCGGCGACACGTCGCGGCGTCCTTGGTCGGCCGCGTCGTCACGCAGGCACGGGCACAGTCATGAGCGATCAGCCGAAGGTCGCGGTGACGGTGAATGGGCGTAGGTGGGCCGGTGCCGTCGCGGCGCGGTCGAGCCTCGCGGACTTCCTCCGCGATGAGCTCCGGCTGACCGGCACGCACGTCGGGTGCGAGCAAGGGGTGTGCGGGGCGTGCGTCGTGCTGGTGGACGGCGCCGCGGTGCGCTCGTGCCTGATGCTCGCCGTCCAGGCCGACCGCGCGGAGGTCACGACGATCGAGGGACTGAGCGCGTCCGGGCGACTGTCGCGGCTGCAGGAGGCGTTCCTACGGCACGGCGCCTTCCAATGCGGGTTCTGCACGCCAGGTGTCCTCCTTGCAGCCGAGGAGCTCGTCCGCTCGGGGGACCGGTACACGCGCACCGAGCTGCGGGAGCTGCTGATCGGGCACGTCTGTCGGTGCACCGGGTACGAGCCGATCGTCGAGGCGGTGTACGAGTGTCTCGACTGAGTACGGACACGAGCGTGCGGTTGGTCACCGGCGGCGGGGAGTTCGTCGCCTGCCACGCGGCGGCGTCGAGGTCTGCTTCGTCCGGTCCCGCGTCGCGCACGCCAAGATCCACTCGGTCGATCTGCGTACGCACGACGGCGTGAGCGGCGCCGAGCTGGGGCTTCGCGCCATCATGCTGGAAGCGGGCGGGATGGTTCCGGTGGCCTGGCACCCCATGGCCGTGGAGCGGGTCCGTTACGTGGGCGAGCCCGTCGCGATGGTGTGGGCCGGGGACCGCTACCAGGCAGAGGACCTCGCCGAGGCCGTCACCATCGACTACTCGCCCCTTCTGGTCGACACCCCGGTCCACGAGGCGGCGCGCGACGATGTGCTGCTGTCGCGAACCGTGGACTCGGGCGGCGTCGACGAGGCGCTCGCCCGGTCCGACCTCGTGATCGAGCGGACGTTTCGGCCGGCGCGGCAGTCGGCCGTGCCGCTCGAGGCGCGCGGGGTCGTGGCCGATCACGACGCGGCGACCGGCGTGACGACGGTGTGGACCTCGACCCAGCTGCCGCATCTGGTTCGCGGCGGCATCGCCCGCTCTCTCGGGGTGGACGAGACGTCGATCCGGGTTGTCGTACCGCACGTCGGCGGCGGGTTCGGCATGAAGGCGAACCTCTACGCCGAAGAGATCGCCGTGACCGCCCTCGCCCGGCGGTTGGGCGTGCGGGTCAGGTGGATCGAGGACCGCGCCGAGAACCTGCTGGCCGGCACCCACGCGCACGACACCGTGGTCACGGTCCGCGCCGGCGCAGACCGCTCCGGGCGGCTGACCGGCATCGACGCCAGAGTCCACGCCGACGTCGGCGCGTACTCGATCTGGCCGGCGACGGCGATGCCCGAGGCCGGGGTGGCGGCGATGAGCCTGTTCGCCCCGTACGTCTTCCCCGCCCTGCGTGTCGAGATCCAGGCCATCGCGAGCAACAAGTCCCCGGTCGGGCCGTGCCGCGGGATAGGCCAGAACGCGGCGGTGTTCGCCACCGAGCGGATGATGGACCTCCTCGCCGCCGGGCTGGGTGTCGACCCACTCGAGATCCGGCGGCGCAACGTCGTGCGCGACCCGTCCTGGACGAGCCCGACCGGCCGCAGACTCGACTCCGGTGACTACGAAGAGCTCTTCGCACTGCTCGAGCCGCACTACGAGCGGCTACGCCGATGGCGGGCCGAGGGCGTCAGGGCGGGCCGCCTGGTCGGAGTGGGGTTGGGCGTGTTCAACGAGATGAGCGCGAGCGGGTCAGCGGACTACCAGCGGCGCGGCGTCACCTCGCTGCCCGGTACGGACGCGGCCCGCGTCGTGGTTGCCGAAGACGGGCGAATCGAGATCTACACGAGCGCTGCCGACGCCGGCCAGGGTCACGCCGAGACGTACCGAGCGTTGGCCGCAGCCGAGCTCGGCCTCGACCCGGACATCATCGATGTCATCGAGGGCGACACCTCGGTCTGCCCCGACGGCAGTGGAACCTTCATCTCGCGTGGCGCGGTCGGCGTCGCGGCGTGCGTCGTCGACGCCTTGCGCGACGTCGCGAAGAAGGACTGCCAACCGGGCACCGTGGCCAGTCATGTCCACGACCCGCAGCAGGTGTACCCGATCGGCGCACACCTGGCCGCCGTGGAGATCGACCCGACCACTCTGGTCCCGAAGGTGGTCGAGTACCTCGCGGTCGAGGACTGCGGCCGCATCGTCCACCGTGCCGTGGTGGACGGGCAGATCCGCGGGGGCATCGCCCTGGGTATCGGCGAGGTCCTGTACGAGTCGCACGCCTACTCGGCCGAAGGACAGCTCCTGACGACCACCTTGAGCGACTACCTGCTGCCCCTCGCGACCACGGTTCCACCCATCGACGTGCGGCACGTCGAGTCGCCGACGCCGGCCACTCCGCTCGGCACGAAAGGCGTCGGCGAAGCCGGAACCATCGGCGCCTTCGGAGCGGTCGTCAACGCCGTCTCCGACGCCGTGGCCGGGTTCGGTGCCGAGCTCACCGACCTGCCGTTCACGCCGGAGCGGATCTTCGCCGCGGTTCGGAGCGCCGGTGGGACCGACACGAGGTCTGGTCCCGCCGGCTGACCTCGGACACGTCACTCAGGCGTGGCCGCTGAGCCGACCCAACCGGTCGGCGAGGGCGTCGACCATGGCCGCGGCGCGCTTCTCGGAGATCGGCGCCTTGCGGTCGCCGCCCTGGCTGGAGACGGCGAGCACGTCGATGGACAGCTTTGCGCCGCCCGCGAGCGCGCGCAGGGCGTCGATCTTGTCGGCGAAGGGCGAGCCGCTGCCGGGCGAGTAGTACCGCACGACCTCCTCGACGTCGTCGGGATAGAGGTCGGTCTTCGTCACGGCGATGACGAGCCAGATCGGCTTGTTGCGGCGGACGGCCATCGAGGCGATCCGGTGCGAGGTGATCGTCCAGTCCTCGAGCTCGGCGGCGAGCTGCTCCTCACGCGTCGCGGTGGCCGCGCCCGTCGTGCCCCCGGCGCGCCGGGGCGTGGCGTAGCCGTTGGCGACGACGTGAATGACCCCGTCGACCGGCTCGTCGTGGAAGACCTCGTCGAGCGCACCGAGGCGCGTGGCCGCGTTGTCGCCCGGCACGACGAGGAAGCGGAAGCCGTGCAGCCGGGCGCCCTTGCGGGTGCGGCGCTCCATCACCGCCGAACCCACCTCGGCCGAGGCCTCGTCGGGGGCGCGGCGCGTCAGCCGGTCGACGAGCTGGCTCTTGCCGACGCCCGTCATGCCCGTGACGGCCACCATCGGGTAGCGGTCGCGCAGGAGCCGGCCGAGCCGCTCGGGGGCCGACGCCAGGGCGGTCAGCAGACCGCCGGCGACGGTCGCCCCCAGAGCGGTGCGGCTCGACGGCGGCAGGATCGTCCGGATCCGCGATGAGGTCTGAGACACGGTGCCTCCTCGGCATGCTGGTTCAGGTGCCAGTTGGCCCCACGAGCCTACGGTCCGCGGGGCCTCGAGCGCCCTGCGGTCCGGTCGAGACCGGTCAGCCTCGGGTGTCCGACGTGTCTCGGCTGGCGACAGGGTCGACCGGGGCGGCGAAGCGTCCACGCAGGGCGCGGCCGACGGAGGACCCGACGAGCAGGCCCAGCGAGATCGCGATGGCCACACCGAGCAGGCCGAGGGCGACGTCGGTGGCGGACTCATGGCCGGCTGCCAGCTCGGTGACGCCGACGAGGCCGAGGCTGCCCGGCACGAGCAGCCAGAAGGCGGGGAGGAAGAGCACGAGGCGGGGCAGCAGGGGACGACGCAGCTCGACGACGCTCGCTCCGAGGCTCGCGGCGATGGCTCCGAAGAATCCGCCGAGGGCGACGGAACCGAGCTCCTGCCCGGCGACCTGCGCACTGAAGGCGAGGCCCAGGACGAGAAGCACCCAGCCCTGCAGCCGCAGCGGCACGCCCTCCATGAGGCAGATGCTCGCGCCGACGAGCAGCAGCCCGACGGGGGCGCCGGCCCACCCGATGTCGTCGACGCGGAGGTTGACGAGGGTCGAGGTGGGCACGCGGAGCAGGGTTGTGGCCATGAGGAGTCCGAGGGCGAAGAGGCCGAGCTGGGCCAGGCCGTAGGTGAGCCGGGCGGAGCCGGCCTGCATGTGCCCGGCGGCCAGCTCCGACATGCCGTTGACGACGAGGGCGCCGGGGAGCAGGACGGCCAGCGGCGGCAGGACGGTGCGCAGCGGGCCCTCGAGCAGGCCGGCGTCGGCGGCACCGAAGACGGCGAGCGACACGGCGAACGCGGCGAGGGTCGGCAGCAGCGCCTGGACCACCTCGTAGCGCGCGGCGAGCTGGACCAGCGCCAGCACGATGAGGGCGCCGACCGCCGCGGCGGCCACGTTGGCCCACCCGGGCTGGAGGATGAGCGCGATGCCGACGGCGAGCACGGGCCACGCGAGCGCGACGAGCCATGCCGGTTGCTGGACCGGACGCTTCGTCGTCGCTGCCAGCTCCTCGCGAGCCCCGGCGATGGTCAGGCCGTCGTGGAGGAGCTGGTGGCGGACGAGGCGCACGCTCGCCGACTGGTGCAGCCGCAGTCCGGCGGGCGCCGAGCGGTAGGTGGAGGGGCCGCCCGGAGTGAGCGTGACCATGAGGCCGGTGGGTCCGACCGCCGACTGCACGTCGGGGTACCCCAGCCGGGCGCTCACCTCGGCGAGCTCCTCCTCGATCTCCTGCACCGGCTGGCCGGTCGCGATCATGGCGGTGCCCAGCTCGGCGAGCAGGGCGCGGCTCTCGGTCTCGTGGTCCGCGTCGGGCCGGTCGGCGTCAGGTCGGTCGGCATCGGGCCCGTCGGCGTCGGGTTGGGCGGCCTCGGGCCCGCTGGCATCGGCATGACCGCGTGCGGGCGTCACGGCTGGGCGCGCCCGCCCTGGTGCGCGGCGGCAGGTCCCTCCATGCGGCCATCATGTCAAAGCGGGCGGCCGGGTCGTCCGGCCTCGCCGAGCCGCGGCCGCGCCCCTGGTGGGCGGCGAGGCTGGTTGGATCGAGCCATGCGCATCTTCTTCACCGGAGGCAGCGGCAAGGCCGGCAGGCACGTCGCGCCGTTCCTCGCCGAGCAGGGGCACCAGGTCACGAACGCCGACCTCGTCCCGCTCGGGCACCCGGCGGTCGACGACCTCACGGTCGACCTCACCGACATCGGCGAGACGTACTCCGCCCTCGCCGGGTTGGCACGTTTCGACGAGCTGGAGCCGGCGACCACGCCGGCCTACGACGCCGTCGTGCACTTCGCCGCGATCCCACGGATCCTGCTCACGTCGGACGCGAGGACGTATGCGACCAACGTGCTCAGCACCTACAACGTGCTCGAGGCCTCCACCCGGCTCGGCATCCGCAAGGTCGTCTTCGCGTCGTCGGAGACGACCTACGGCATCTGCTTCGCCCAGGGCGAGCGGCGGCCGCTCTACGTGCCCGTCGATGAGGAGCACCCGACGGTTCCGGAGGACTCGTACGCGATGTCGAAGGTCGCGAACGAGGTGACGGCACGGTCGTTCCAGGCCCGCACCGGCGCCGACGTGTACGGGCTGCGGATCAACAACGTCATCGAGCCGGGCGAGTACGCCGAGATGTTCCCGCCCTTCCTCGAGGATCCGGCGCTGCGACGGCGCAACCTCTTCGCCTACATCGACGCGCGCGACCTCGGCCAGATGGTCCAGCGCTGCCTCGACGTCGACGGGCTCGGCTACGAGGTCTTCAACGTCGCCAACGCCGACATGTCCGTCGCCGCGACGACCGACGAGGTGCGCGAGCGCTTCTACGACGGGGTCGAGCTGCGTCGGCCGATGGGGCGCAACGAGACCTTCTACTCCATCGACAAGGCCCGCGACCTGCTCGGCTTCTCACCGCAGTACTCGTGGCGCGATGTGCTGCCCGACCCTCGGGTCGACGCCTGAGCGCGGACGCGCGCAGCCGCCCGGTTCGGCAGGGGAAGGTGGCGTCGGGTGTCAGGGCGAGGTGCTGGTAGACCTGCGTGACGCCTGCGCCTGGCGTGCGTGCCGTCGCTCGATGTCGTACCCGTGGCGTCACGGACCGACCACATGGCCTGGCCGATGGCGAGCACCCCGCGGGCGGGCAACGGGACCTCGCCGATCACGGGGTTGCGCCTCAGGCGGGTCGGGATGCCGAGGTCGATGCCGTCGAGACGGCTGCCGACCTTTAGACGAGGTACATCCGCTCCGGCATCAGCAGTCCGGTGTGGCCGCTCGGCATCACGCCGGAGGGCCGCAGCCGCCCCAGGCCCAGGGCTCGGGACAACCGCTCGCGGGCGCGGTTGAGGAGAGGTGAGCGCCAGCTCGCGAGGGGTCGCGATGCCACAGGGTCCGGTACGCCCCAGCCACGGACGTACTCGTGGCCGGGCCAGGGGGCCTCCCCCGTCCCGGGGTCGATCGCGCTGGTCAGGGAGGCGGGGCTGCGCACCGTTGGCTGCC
The DNA here is from genome assembly GCF_056755315.1 of Monashia sp. HAY1-2A. NCBI lineage: Bacteria > Bacillati > Actinomycetota > Actinomycetes > Micrococcales > Intrasporangiaceae > Intrasporangium > Monashia sp. HAY1-2A. The sequence continues at coordinate 35,208 of NZ_JBNDHY010000005.1, read as the reverse complement.
TGGTCGAGGTCAGTAGCTGAAGGTGACGGCCGGCTCGTCACCGATCCAGTTCCACATCGGGACGGTGCCGTTGAGCTGGGCTCCAGGGATGAGGTCCTCGGCCTCGAGGTGCTTGGCGTTGAAGCAGATCGGGCAGACGTAGTAGCTGCCGCCGGCTGCTTCGAACCGCTTCATCAGGTCGGTCAGTGGGGGGCAGCCCTCGCACGCTGTGCCGATGGCCACGCCGGGAACGGCCAGGCGGACGGCTTCCTTGGTGAGGAACATCAGCGTCTGGCGGCCGGTCTCGGCTGCGCCGACCGCGACGAGGAAGGCGACGGTGACCTTCTCGGTGTCCTCCAGCCCGGTACTCAGGCTGATCACTGACTTGCTCATGCTGCATCCCTCCCGTGTGGTTCGTCGAGCGCCGCGGTCTCGGCGTCCACGGCTCACGTTAGGGACGCCACCGGTGTCCGTCGTCGGGTGAACTCCCTACGGATCGCGGCTTTCCCGGTCTGGTTACGCGCTGCGGTTCGGGGCGTACGTGGCTCACGAGGTGACCGGCGTGCCCGGCCCGTCGTCGAGCGCGCCGAGCAGGCCGTTGCGCAGCGCGAAGAGGGTGGCGGTGGAACGGTTGGATGCGCCGGACTTGGCGTAGATGCGCTCGATGTGGGTGCCTGCCGTCTTGGGTGAGATCCCGAGCTGGGCGGCGATGTCGGCGGTCGCGGCCCCGCGGGCGATCAGGCCGAGCACCTCGAGCTCGCGTGGCGTGAGACCGGCGGGGCCGCCCACACGTCGCCGCGTGCCGGCCCCGGCCGCCGCCAGGACGGCATCCGCGGCCGGCTGGTCGAAGCGCCCCGCCGCTATGTCGGCACGGATCATGCCCGCCGCCTCCTTGAGCGGGTAGGGGGCACGGCTGGACCGCGGTTCGAGCAGCTCGTGAAGGGCACAGGCGGCCGCGAGGATGCGCGCCGGCAGCGGGATCGCCTGGCCGCCGATGCCGCGGTGGAACCCGCTACCGTCCATCCGCTCGTGAGCCATGCCGGCGATCTGCCCCAGCCGGGCCAGGGCGGCGGGCCGAGCCAGCACACGCTCGGTGAAGTACGAGGCCGCGCGCAGGCGTTCCTGCTCGTGGGCGGTCAGGGGGCCCGACTTGTTCAGGATCGTCGCCGGAACACCGTGCAGCCCGATGTCGTGGACCAGGGCTGCGCGGTACAGCGTGGTGACGTCGCGGGCGGGCAGCCGAAGCAGGCGGGCCGCGGCGGCCGCGAGGACGGCGACGCCGCGGGAGTGGCCGGCGCGGGTCGGGCAACGCAGGTCGGTGAAGTCGGCCAGGGCCTCGAGCGCGGCATCGAGCTGCTGGTGGTCGAGGCGGGCCCTCAGACCGGGCTGTCGGGCGAACAGGTGGTAGGCGTCGTGCTCGTCGGTGTCGGCGGGCAGGACCTCGCGCGCGTGAGCGCAGAACGTCTTGACCAGTCCGGGGTCGAACTGGCGCCCGCTGCGCTTTCGCGCGACCCGCACCGCTGCGGGGATGCCGCCATGTCGGTGATGCACCTCGACGATGTCGGCGAGGTGGAAGAGACGGACGACCAGTGAGATCTCCTCACCGTGCAGGCCCCGTGGGACGCCGTGTCCGTCCCACCGCGCGAAGAACTGGCGCACGGCCGTCGACGTCTGCTGCGGCAGGCCGAGCTGGTTGGCCAGGGTCGAGGTGACGAGGCAGTGGCCCTGAATGCCCCGCAGCACCGGCGCGCCCCCCGTGGCCGCCAGGGTCGCGACCGCTCGCACGCGTCGCGGCAGCCGCTGACCACGGCCCGCGCGAGCCATGAAGAACACCATTCCCGAGAGGCCGCCGAGGTCGGTCTGGTAGCTGTCGGCTCGGAAGACGATGTCGTCTCCGAAGTTGGCGGTCACCTCGGGGGCATCGGCCACGCAGCCGACCCAGGACAGCATCGCGACGTGGAAGAGCGTGGGCTGCTCGTCATCCGGCAGCCCGGCGAGGCATCCAAGCCGTGACGCGATCTGCCAGCTGCGCAGGAGGTGCTCCATGGGCTGGCCCAGCCCGAGATCGGTGGCCAGGGAGAACGCAGCGAGGAGCTCGGCAAGGGTGACGCCGGAGTCTCGCTCCTCCACGTCCCCAGCGTAGGCGGGTGCAACCCTCGAGGAGCGTGTGCGCGGTGAAGGTCGCGCACGGGTACGGGTCGTTCATGGACGACAGCACGACCGCGGCCACGCTCATCGACGACGGGATCTGGACATGACCGCACCGACAGCTGGCGCGGGGGCGGCGGCCCGGACGCCGTCGATCCTGATCTTCGACGTCAACGAGACCTTGAGCGACATGTCTCCGCTCGCGGACAGCTTCGCCCGGGTCGGGCTGGGTTCGGGCGCGGTCGAGCCGTGGTTCGCCTCGCTTCTGCGTGACGGGTTCGCCCTGACCTCGGTCGGCGTGAACCCCCGCTTCGCCGACCTCGCCTCCGAGACGCTCCGGGTTCGACTGGCCGCGCGCGAAGCAGGTGCCCCTGCCGCAAGCAGCGGTGGCGCCGACGTCCAGCCATTGGTGGACGACGTGATGGGCACGTTCGGCTCGTTGAGCGTGCACCCCGACGTCGGCGACGGTGTTCGGGCGCTGCGTGGGCTTGGCGTGCGCCTGGTGACACTCAGCAACGGATCGACGAGTGTCGCGCAGGGCTTGTTCGAGCGCGCCGGCCTGACGGACGCGTTCGAGACGCTGCTGAGCGTCGAGGACGCCGGCGCGTGGAAGCCGCACCCCGCGTCGTACGCCTACGCCCTCGAGGCGTGCGGGGTGGCCGCGGCAGATGCGATGCTCGTCGCGGTCCATCCCTGGGACATCGACGGTGCGGCTCGAGCGGGCCTGCGGACCGGGTGGCTCAACCGGGACGGGACCCGCTACCCGAGCTACTTCACGGCACCGGACGTCGAGGCGCGTGACCTCGTCGAGCTGGCCCGCGCCCTGGAGTGAGCCGCCGCGGGCCGAGTCGAGCCGTGCCGACGCCCGGGCAGCTGCCAAGACACGCGGGGTCGTTCTGAGCTGAAGGACTGTGCAAGACACGCGTTGCACTGGATCTTGGCCTCATGAGCATTCTGACGATCGTGTCCGCCGACGTGGACGACAGTCGGAGCAAGGACCTGGTGGCGGACTTCGAGAGCATGCTGACCGGTGGTCTCCCGGATGGCTTGCTCGAGACCCGGCTGCTCGGAGACGGGGCAGGGCACTGGGCGATCCACTCGCTGTGGCGGGATCGCGCCGCCCTGGACGCGATGAGGACATCGACGGAACCTGCCGCTCCGGCGTTGTTCCGACGCTTTCAGGCGGAACCCACGCTGGCGGTCATGAACGTCGTCGTGGACAGTGCGGCACGCGCCTGAGGCTCCGACACACGGCTACAAGCCCGATCCGCCAGTGAGGTATCGTGGTGGATTGCAAAGTTCTTCAAGTGCAAAACTCGACAGGTAGGTGGGTCGGTGGCAGTACCGCTCTATCAGGCGAAGGCGGAGCTGTTCCGGACCCTAGGTCACCCGGCCCGCATCCGGATTCTCGAGCTGCTCAGTCAGCGTGAGCATGCTGTCCACGAGCTGCTCGCACAGATCGGCGTAGAGCCGAGCAACCTCTCACAGCAGCTGGCGGTGCTGCGCCGAGCGTCCCTGGTGGTCTCCCGCCGTGCCGACGGCGACGTGCTGTATGCCCTGTCGGTGCCCGAGGTGCGCGAGATGCTGCTCGCCGCCCGGCAGGTGATGGGACGGATTGCGACGGCTCAGTCGGAGGTCGAGGCCGCGCTGGCCCGCGAAGCGGACCAGGCCCAGTGGTGAGCACATCCGGGGGATCGGCACGGGCGTCGACGGCAGCAGCCCTCCGGTCCGGCTGGTCCGAGGCCCAGACCCGGTTGCAGCAGCTGCTGCCGCGCCGGGCGGACTGGGCAGCGATGCGCAGACAGCCACGTCGGGATGTCCTTGCCGGCGTGACCGTCGGCCTCGTGGCGCTCCCCCTGGCCCTGGGTTTCGGTGCCAGCTCCGGCATGGGCGCGGGCGCGGGCCTGATCACCGCGATCGTCGCCGGAACCGTCGCGGCGCTCTTCGGAGGCAGTCACGTTCAGGTGAGCGGCCCGACAGGGGCGATGACCGTCGTCCTGGTCCCGATCATCGGCCAGTACGGCACCCAGGCCGTCTTGGCGGTCGGCCTGCTGGCAGGTTTGATCCTGGTGGGCCTGGCGTTCGTGAGGGCCGGGCGGTTCATCCGGTATGTCCCGGTCCCCGTGGTCGAGGGCTTCACCATCGGCATCGCGGTCATCATCGGCCTGCAGCAACTTCCCTCGGCGCTCGGGGTGCACGTGCACGCAGACAAGGTGCTGGCTCTGGCCGGGGCTGCGCTGTCTGCAGGTCTCGATGCCCCGCTGTGGTCCTCGATCGGGATCTCCGCCGCCGCTGCTGCGACGATCCTCATCGGCGCCCGACTGCGTCCCGGCGTGCCCTTCTCTCTCATCGCCGTGGTGGTCGCAACGGCGCTCAACGGTGTGCTGCACCTGGGCGCGGAGCCGATCGGCGCGATCCCCTCCACGATCCCGGCACCGGGCCTGCCGTCCTTCGAGCACTGGGACGCACTGGTGCTACCCGCCGTCGCCGTCGCGGCCTTGGCGGCGCTGGAGAGCCTGTTGTCCGCCTCCGTCGCCGACGGGATGACGGTCAACCAGCGTCACGACTCCAACCGCGAGCTCTTCGGACAGGGTCTCGCCAACGTCGCCTCACCCATCCTCGGCGGCATCCCGGCAACGGCGGCGATCGCCCGCACCGCCGTCAACGTCCGCACCGGCGCCGCGTCGCGGGCGGCCGCCGTGACCCACGCGCTCCTCCTGATGGTCATCGTGCTCGTCGCGGCCCACTGGGTCTCGATGATCCCGCTGGCCGCGCTGGCGGGCGTCCTGATCGCGACGGCAGTGCAGATGGTGAAGGTCTCCAGCGTCCGGGCCCTGCTGCGGGCGACCCGCGGTGACGCCATCGTCCTGATGGTCACGGCCGTTGCCACCGTCGTCTTCGACCTGGTCACGGCCGTCATCCTCGGGCTCGTCGTGGCGGGCGGCTTCGCCCTGTCCCAAGCTGCCCGGGTCGCGAAGCTCGAGGAGGTGCCCCTCGAGGATGAGCGCCACCTCGATGAGGAGCAGGCGCTGCGGGACGAGCACATCGTCGCCTACCGCCTGGAGGGGCCGCTCTTCTTCGCTGCTGCGCACGACTTCCTGCTGGAGCTTTCGGAGGTCAGTGACGTGCGGGTGGTGGTCCTGCGCATGTCCCGGCTCAGCGTGATCGACGCGACCGGCGCCGCAGTCCTGGCCGACACCATCCGCCGGCTCGAGTCTCGCGGCGTCACGGTCATGCTCTCCGGCGTGCGCCCGACCCACCAGAAGGTGCTGCACCGGCTCGGCGTCTACGAGCAGCTCGCCCACGAGCGGCACCTGTTCGCCACCACCCCCGAGGCGATCACCCACGCGCGCCTACACGCAGCCCGACGCGAGAGCCCCGAACACCACGAGCCGGCCGCCACCACGCCAGACCTGCGGTGAGGCACTGGCCGGGCTCGCGGCGGGTTGTGGTCCCGCTCGACGCTCGTGGCCGTGGCCGCATTCGCGCCATCTGACGAAGAGTTGGCAGGACTGCTGATGAGCGCCTGTCAGGTGCCTCGTCGGCGCCCCGCTGGCTTCCTGACGGCGGCGAGGCGTTCCAGGGTGTCGGGGTGCGTGGCGAACAGCACGTACTCGATGCGGGGCGGGTGGACATCGGCGATGTTGACGGTCGCCAGCCGCAGCTGCACCGCAGCGAAGGCGGCGGGGTCACCGGTCAGCCGTAGCGCGTGCCGGTCGGCACGAGCCTCGACCCGGCGGGAGACGAGGCCCTGGAGGGGGCCGGTGACCAGGCCCACCAGCGCCCCGACGGCGAGGACCAGGCCGATCGCTCGCGGTGAGGCGATGGCGTCCACTCCGGCTCGGCGAAGCAGGGCATCCCAGTGGCCCACGAGGTAGAGCGCCACGACCGCCGCCGCGGCGCCGATCGCACCCAGCAACGTGCCCCCTTCGGGGTCGCGGCGCTTGGCATGACCCAGCTCATGGGCGACGACGCTGCGCACCTCGCCAGCAGGTGCCTCGCGCAGCAAGGTGTCGTGGACGACGATGCGTCGGGTGGCACCGAAGCCGGAGACGTACGCGTTGAGCGCGGTGGTCCGTCGGGACGCGTCGGCGACGAGCACTTCTCGCACCGGCAGGCCGTCCCGGCCCGCCATGAGGAGCAGCTCGTCACGCAACGGCCCTGCCGGCATCGGGGTGAACCTGTTGAACACCGGCTCGACGAGGATGGGGAAGACGAAGGACAGCAGGACCACCAGGGCCGCGGCACCCGCGGCGCCGAACGCCCACCACCAGTCCGGCGCCAGCCGGGTCACCGTGTAGAACCCGGCGAGGACGACCGCTCCCGTCACGACGCCGACCGCACCGCTCTTGAGCAGGTCCACCGCCCAGCCGCGCCAGGTCTGGGTGGACAGCCCGTAGTCGCGGAGGACGGTGTGGCGCCACGCGGCGAAGGGCAACGGCGCCAGCCAGAGCAGCATCAGGACGACGAGGCCGCCCAGCACGGCCTCGGCCAGCCAGTGTCCGCCGAACGGCCGCGCCGCCCAGGCGACGATGCGGGCACCGGCCGGGGTGAGACCGAGCAGCAACGCCGCCGCCAGTCCGGCCAGCAGAGAACCGTAGGAGCTCGGGCGAAGTGCAGCGTGCAGTGCCCGACCTCTGGTGACCACGTCGGCGGGTATGTCGCCCAGCGCCGCCGCTCGCGCGGCGTCGCTCGGGTGTGCCACCCGCCAGGGCACCAGCGTCATCGCAGCGACGGCCAACCCGGTTGCCAGGGCGACCAAGGCCGTCACCGCCCATCCTGTCGGGGTCACGCCGCCCCGGATGCAGCAGGCCGCAGCGCAAACCTCGCGCGTAGCGGGCGCTCGACGAACCTGAAGCTCGCCTCGGCCAGGACGAGGAACATGGCGACCCAGACGACGTCACCGACCACCGAGTGTCCGAACAGATCGAGTACTGCGATCCTCGCCAGGACATTCCAGAGATAGACCGAGTACGACCGCTCGCCGAGCAACCGCAGCGGAGCGCTCGCCAGCAGGTGTCCGACCGCCGAGCCCGGCCGCGTCACGACACCGGCCAGGATCACCAGCGTCAGCCCGGTCCCCGCGACGATCGCCAATGAGGTGTGGTTCGTGTCGTTGCGATAGGCCAGGGCAGGCAGGAGGGCAACCGCCAGCATCGCGAAGGGTGCAAGCCGCTCTACCGCTCCGGACAGCCAGCCGTTGTGAAGGACGACGGCGAGCACCGAGCCGACCAGGATCGGCAGCGCGTTCGTGTCGGTCCCGAAATACTCGTGCGGGTCGAAATGGATGTCTTGAGTCAGGCCGAGGACGAGGTCGAGCGCCAGGGTGATCCCGATGAGCGAAACGGTGAGCGCGGCGAACAGCCGTGGACTGCGGCGATAGACCCAGAGCAGCGCGAACGGCCACAACAGGTAGAACTGCTCTTCGACGGACAGCGTCCAGGTGTAGTTGAAGTAGTCCTGAGTGGCGAAGGGGTGGCCGACCCAGTCGAAGAGGCTTGTCGTATAGGTTGCAGCTGCTCCGGCGGGTGCGAGAACCTGCCCGACACTCAATTCGTGCTGACCTACGAGCAGCACCACGATGGTCGCCGCCGTGACAGTCATCAAGGCCGGGTAGAGGCGCGCCGCGCGCCGGCGGTAGAACGCCAGGACGTCGATGGTTCCCGTGTGGAGTTCGCGGACCAGCAGGCTGGTGATGAGGTACCCCGACAGGCAGAAGAACACCGTCACGCCGACGAACCCGTCGATCAAGGGCCTGGTGGGGGCGTGCTGACCGAGGACCAGGAGAATTGCCACCCCACGGACCCCGTCCAGCGCGGGCTGGTTACCTGGTCGCGCAGCAGCCGCCCTCAGAAAGATGGGCGGCGTCGGCTGCTCGAACGCGGTCGGACCGGGCGTGCGAGGAGAACCTGGGGGCGAGGCTCTCAGGTGCAGCCGATCCGTGCCCGTTCCCAACCGAGCTCCCTCCCTTCGGACGTCGCTCGCGTCCCTGCGGCGGCGCAGAGTGACCCACCGTGATGGAACGAGTACGTCGTGCCCGCGCGGCTGGTTCAGAGGCGACGAGGCTGGCATCGCCTCAGGTCCCTGTGCGAGTGACGCTCGGGGATCGCTCGGTGACCGGGGGACTGTTTCCGTGATCTATGCCTGCAGGCGCTCGGCAAGGCGCTCGGCAAGGCGCTCGGCAAGGCGCACGGCGGCGTCGATCTCGGTGCGCCTGATGGAGACGGTCTCGACGTTGAACCCGTACGGGGTGCCGAGACGGCGGCAGAAGGTTGCCAGCTCCCTGGCGGTGGCCAAGCAGTAGTCGAACGAGGCCGACAGGGGATCGTCGGACCGTTCGAGCTCGTTGCGCATCCAGCGCGGAATGTCGACTCCGAGCCATTCCAGGAACGCCAACGTCTTCAGCGAGCCGCAGACCGAGAGCGTGAAGATCACCGGCGCCGGTTCCTGCCCGACATCGACGCAGGCGTAGTGGTAGTCGGAGACCATGCTCATGGCTGCGGGTGCGTCGTACACGACCTGCGTGACGAAGAAGGAGGCGCCGTCGTGCTGTTTGCGCAGCATCCGCTCGTGCTCCCGGCCGGTGCTCGAATGTCGCTCCGGTATCGCCACTCCGCCCAACAGCAGCTCGGGCCGAACGCTGCGCCACACGTCATGCGCCTCCGAGAGAGTGGTCAGAACCCGCTTCGAGCTCGAGGACGCTCCCACGAACACCGTTCTCACCTGCCGAGGGTCCTGTGCAGCAAGCCACGCCTCGAGGTCGCTCTTGGCGTACTTGCCGACGCAGCGGTAGACGACGACGGGGCGGTCCCAGTCCGTGAGGTGCTGCGCGTGGAAGTCACCGGGGTCTTGCGTCGGCAGGTAGGGAAACGGGCGCTCGTCGCGATTGCGGTCGCTCTCGTCGTCGATGTCGTAGACGATGAGAGCGTCGAGGTTCAGATGGCGAAGTCGATCGATGGTCACCTGTGCGATTCGATGAGCCTCTTCAGGCGGCGTCGAGGCCCGTGGGGGCGTGATGCTGAACATCAGGAGCTCGCGTTCACCCGACGAATCCATGCCCTGCCTCCTGCCGGCGTTGTCGCGGTGAACCTTACGCACCGCGTCCGGTCATCCGCACGGACGAGTGCCGACAACCGGCGGATAGACCCATCCAGCAGGCCATGGGCAACAACGCCCTCCGCAGCCAGGAGGTCGACGGCCGGCTATGCGAGCAGCTTCCACTGCCCTTCTGAGACGACCCGGACCGTACCGTCGAGCACCGTGATGGCCGTCTGGTCGTCCATGACGTAGGCCGGACCCGAGATGCCGGCCGCCCACTGCTCCGCCTCGGCCATGGAGTTGCCAGGCATGCCGTCCGGAGCCAGGTGGGGACAGATCGAGAAGTCGACGATGCCCAAGGTGCTGGCGTCCCCATTCGGTGGTCGCCACTGGATGAAGTCCTCCCCGACCTCGGGGGTCAGCACCATGCTCCCGGCGCTCAACCCGACCCAGACCGTCTCGCTCAACGACGGAAGCAGGTCGGCAAGACCAGACTGCCGCATCCAGTAGCAGAGGTAGAGAACGTCGCCGCCCGCCACGAGCAGCACATCCGTGTCCCGGACCAGGGGCACCCACCGCTCCTCGTCGATGCTCGGCAGTGCGGTGAGCTCCAGAACACCGACGGACTTCCACCCCAGGTCGACCATCGGGTTCTCGGAGTTACCGCTGATGAACTGCCACGCCTTGACGCCAGGGCCGACCCACGGGTGTCCGTACTGCGCGGTCGGGATGCACAGGGCGCTCGAGTCGGCGATCGGCTTGCCCAGCAGATCCACCAACGCATCGCGGATGCTCGGGTTGGTGACGCCGCCAGAGGTGAGCAGAAGCCTCATTGCCTGCCTCCATGTGTGATGGGCGGACCCAGGGGCCAGCCGGCCGGGGTCCGCCCGGGAAAGCGGATCAGCCCAGCTGTGTTCACACCGTACACACCTGGATGCCCCGGATGGGCACCGCTCCGCGACGTCTGCCTATGGGATGAGCAGAGACTTACCGGGGACCGCACGAGCTTCGATCGCCCGGTGCGCATCGGCTGCCTCGGACAAAGGGAACTCCCGCCCGATCGACGGATACAGTCGACCGGCCGCTGCCTTCGCGAGTGCGCTCGTGGCCAGCCGAACCATGTCTGCCGGCTCGAACTGCAGGCCGGCGATGCCCCGCACCACAATGCCCCGTGCCTCGACATCCGCAGGATCCAGCTCGGCGAAGCCGCCGCTCGCTGCGCCATGGACCGATGCGCGGCCACCGTGGGCCACCAGCTCGAACGCCTCGGTCCCTAGTTCGCCTCCGACCCCGTCAAGCAACACGTCGACGGGCAGCCCGCCGAGGGCCTCGAGTACGTGCTCACGCCAGGTGTCGCCGGAGTAGTCGACCACCGCGTCGGCGCCCAGTCGACTGACGAGATCCAGCTTCTCCGGCCCGCGGGCGGCCCCCACGACCTGAGCACCCGCTGCGTGTGCAAGCTGGACCAGCAGAGTCCCCATGCCGCCCGCCGCACCCAGAATGAGTACCCGGTCGCTCGGTTTGATCGTCAGCCCCTCCAGGATTCCCATGGCGGTCACGCCGTCGTGGGCCAAGGCAGCCGCCGGCCGCACGCCGAGACCGTGCGGCACGGGCACCAGCCGATCGATGCTGGTGCGGACCAGCTCGGCGTACGTCCCCCTGGTCCCGGCCCCGGCCAGGACCTGACGACCCACCCATGACAGATCCACGCCACGGCCCACCGACACCACCGTCCCGGCGGCCGCGCCGCCCGGCACGTACGGTGGCTCGATCCCAAACGCCTCGCCCCAGCCGCCGCGGATCTGCGTCTCGAGGTAGATGGTGTCGATGGCCTCGGCCCGAATGACGACCTCCCCGATTTCGGCCACGGGATCTGGCATCTGCACAGGCACCAGGACCTCGGGTCCTCCGAACTCGGCTACCCGAACTGCGCGCATCGCTCGTCCCCTAACTCTCGGGTCACAGGCGGCGGAGCCCGCCCGTTCAGCTCCCACCCTCGAACCTCAATCAAAGTTGAAGTCAAATGGGTCGCCCATGTCGCATTGCACTGATCGACCGGTTCGGGCCGGTAGCAGCGCAGCTGCGGAGGAGGCGGCGTCTTGGCACGGGCCGGAACCCGCGGGCCCTCGCGCTGGGGCCTCAGGCGCTGGCCTCGATCGCGAACGTGTTGCCGTCGGGGTCCTGGAACCACGCGATGTGACCGCCACCGGCTCGAGGGCCGATCCCGTTCGCGTCATGTTCGTACTCGTCGTACCGGACCATCTCGACACCGGCCGCCGCCAGTTCGTCGACCACCCGGGCCAGATCGTCGACGTACCACGTGGCCACAGTCGCCGACGACATTCCCGCTGTTGCCGACTGGTACACGTTGAGCAGGCAGCCGCCACCGCAGGCGTACACGCGGCTGCCGTCCGGGATCGTCGCGCTGGGGCCGGACTCCACCGCCCGCAGGCCAAGTCGGCCCTCGTAGAACGCGATGGCGCGTCCGATGTCAGATACCGCGATGGACGCTCTGACGGGAAAATCGCTGAGCGGCACGACCAGGCCTCCAACCGGAAGAGGATCGACACCGAGCATTGTCGCCCACTGGCGAGACTGCCGGTCCGCGATCACCTGGCCTCGTGTGCGACGCGCGTGTCCTGGCACGGCGTGGCGGAAACGGCGCAGCATCGCGGGGACGGCTCTGGCCGCTGTACGCGCTGACGACGAGAAGTGACGCACTCAGCCAAGGCATGCCCGTCCCGCAAGATGGTCAACCTCGGCGGTGACGCTTCAGAACTGAAAGCGGGTCAGGCCGCCCGGTTCCGTCGCGAGGACCACCGTGGCCGAGCGGGGCTCGATGCGATAGACGTTCCACGGCGGCGGTCCTTGGGACGGCGCGTTGAACGGCGCGGTGATGCCCGACCCGCTCTCGTCGGGCTCCGCCGGCCAACCGCTGTCCGCCCAGGCCTTCGCGATGCGTGCCACTTGGCCCGGCTCGGTCACCCGGTTTGCGACACCCTCGATCACCACGTCCGCGTCACGGATCGACACCGCAACAGAACACCGAGGATCGCGCGCGACGTTGCGGCCCTTGCGCGTACCGCCGCCAGTCTGGAACCAGAACGCGCCGTCCACCCAGACCGCACCGACGGCGGTCACGTGTGGACTGCCGTCCTCGTTGATGGTGCACAGCCACGTCGTCCGCGTGTTCGCTGCGTCGGGAGCCGGCGCCGAACCCGCGTCGAGCTTGGCAACAACCGCGTCCCAATCCACCGGCGGCAGCCCATCCGCCTTTCCCAGATTGATGGTCTGCATCTACCCAACGTACCTGCGCCCTGTCCCCCGGCAAGCCCCAATCTGAGGGGAGAGGCCGGGGCACCGTGTGGGCCTTCGTGGTCGAACGAGCTGGGGTCCAGGTGTTCGCCTGACTGGTCGCAGGTGCGGGTCCACACGCTCGAGGACGTGACCAGGGCGCGCTACGGCGGGGGCAGAGGCTCGAACCAGGCCGCGGACTCCGGAGCGAGGGTGAACGTCGTTGGCGCGGAGGGGTTTCCGTGTATCTCGCTGCTCAGGATGAGCCGCCCGTGAACGGTGGTCGGGTGTGCCGAGAAGTTGATGGCGCAGTGCCACCGATCGGAGCGAGCGAAGCACAGCACCTGTGGGTCGCCGGTCTGGGTCCACCGGAAGTCCTCGCATCGCGCGAGGTCACGACGCAGCGTCAGCGCTCTTCGATAGAGCTCGAGCGAGCTGGTGGGAACGTCCCGCTGGGAGAAGGCCGCGTGGTCGGTGAACCAATGCGGCTGTGGCAACCAGGACCCGTTGCTGCCGAAGCCGAACGATGGTCCCGTCGGCGTCCAGGGGATCGGGACCCGGCATCCGTCGCGGCCCTTGAGGCGGTGACCGGTGCGCTCGTAGACGGGGTCCTGCAGGGCCGCCGTCGGCAGGTCGGCGACCTCGAGCAACCCGAGCTCCTCCCCCTGGTAGAGGTAGGCAGACCCCGGCAGGGCGAGCATCATGACGGTCGCGGCGCGCGCTCGGCGTGCGGCAGTCTGCGGATCGAGCGGAAAGTGCTTGCCGTCGCTGCGCAGCCACGCGTCGAGGTCGGTTCCGATGGGCAGCGCGTACCGGGTGGCATGACGTGGCACGTCGTGACTGGAGAGCACCCACGTCAGTGCTCCCCCGACGTCGGCGTGCTCCTGGATGGAGCGGGTGATGACGGCTTTGAACTGGTCGGGGTGCCACTCTGCCTTGAGCAGGGAGAAGTCGAAGATCTGGCCGAGCTCGTCCGGGCGGGCGTACAGGTAGGTGCGGCTGGAGGCGGGGTGCCACGTCTCGGCGACGGCCATCCTCGGCGGGTCGTACTCGTCGAACACCTTGCGCCACGAGCGGTAGATCTCGTGGACCTCGTCACGGTCGTAGAGCGGGTCCGAGCCGTCCAGGGGCAGCAGGCCATCGAGGTTCGGCTGGCTGCGCAGCGGGTGGGAGAGGTCCTTCGCGAGGGAGTGCGCGACGTCGATGCGGAAGCCGTCGACGCCTCGGTCGGCCCAGAAGCGCAGGGTGTCCAGGAAGTACTGGCGCACCTCCTCGTTGTCCCAGTTGAGGTCGGGCTGTTCCCGCGCGAAGAGGTGGCAGTACCACTGTCCGTCCTCGATGCGTTGCCACGCGGCTCCGCCGAAGTGGGAGCGCCAGTCCGAGGGAGGCTGGCTGCCGTCGGTTCCGGCGCCGTCGCGGAAGATGTAGCGCTCGCGGGCGGCGGAGTCGATCCCGGACCGCAGTGCCTCGACGAACCACGGGTGCTGGTCGGATGTGTGGTTGGGGACGATGTCGATGATGACCTTGATGCCGAGACCGTGCGCGTCGGTCACCAGGGCGTCGAAGTCGTCGAGAGTTCCGAGTCGCGGGTCGACGGCGCGGTGGTCAGTGATGTCGTAGCCGCCGTCTGCCAGAGGCGAGGGGTAGAACGGGCTGAGCCAGATGGCGTCGACCCCGAGCTCGGCCAGGTAGGTCAGCCGGCTCCGAATCCCGGGGAGGTCTCCGATGCCGTCACCGTCGGCATCGGCGAAGCTGCGGGGGTAGATCTGGTAGATCACAGCGCGTCGCCACCAGTCCTGGTCCGGCGTGCTGGGGAGAGTGTGGGTCACCATGAGTGGGTTGCCTTCTGGGAGTGCGGTGGTCGCGTTCGTCATGTCTCAGCCCTTGACTGAGCCGGCCAGCATCGCCTGGATGAAGTACCTCTGGAAGACCAGGAACACCACGATCGTCGGGGCCATGATGAGCAGCGCCCCGGCGTTCAGCAGCACCACGTCGGTGGAGTGGGCCCCCACGAAGCCCTGGAGGGCGCCCGCCATGGTTCGCTTGTTCGGGTCGTCGATGAGCACGATGGCGAGCAGGAACTGGTTCCACGTGCTGAGGAACATCAGGACCCCCAGCGATGCGAGGGCGGGGACGGCCAGCGGAAGCTGGATGTGGCGGAAGGCTTTCCACGGGCCGGCGCCGTCGATGGAGCCGGACTCGGACAGCTCGGCGGGCACCGACTGGAAATGCGTGCGCATCCAGAACACGGCGAAGGGCATGTTCAGGCCGATGAGCGGCAGGATCAGCCCGAGCTGGCTGTTGAGCAGTCCGAACTGCTGCATCTGGTAGTAGAGCGGGACGACGACGATCTCGTACGGCAGCGTCAGTCCGAGGAGCAGGAGCAGGAAGAAGACGTTGCCGAACGGGATCCGTAGCTGCGCGATGGCGTAGGCGGCCATCGCGGAGATGAGCATGGCGATCGGGACGACACCGATGACCAGCACGACGCTGGAGCGCACGAGGGTCGTGATGTTGGCGACGTTCCAGGCGTCGATGAAGTTGTGCCACTGCGGGTGCACGGGGAAGGAGATGCCGGCCGGGGCGCTGCCTTGGGGTTGCAGCGCGGCGGAGAACATCGACAGGAGCGGGAAGACGGAGAACAGGGCGGCGGCGCCGAGCAGGACCGTCTTGGGCGCGTTGTCACGCAAGGAGGCGAGCATCACTGGTCACCGCTCTCGGAAGAAGCGCTGGATGGGCAGGATGACGGCCAGCACGATCAAGCTCAGCACGATGGCCAGAGCCGACGACTGGCCGATGCGGTTCTCGGTGAAGGCCAGCTGGTAGACCTGAACGCCGGGGACCTGGGTGGCATAGCCGGGGCCGCCCTGGGTGGACATGAAGACGACGTCGAAGCTGGCGAGGGCGGCGATGATCGTGATGGTCACGCAGACCCCGATCTCGGAGCGCAGGCCGGGCAGCGTGATGGCTCGGAACTGCTGGATCCGGTTCGCGCCGTCGAGCGAGGCCGCCTCGTAGAGGCTGGCGTCGATCTTGCCGATGCCCGCCATGAGCAACAGGGTGCACAGGCCGGTGGCGAGCCAGGTGCCGATGATGCCCACTGCCGGCAGGGCCCAGGTGAAGTCGCCGAGCCAGGCGCGAGTGGCGGACTGCAGGCCGACCGCACGCAGGATCTGGTTGACCGCGCCGTCCGGGGAGTACATCCACGTCCAGGCGATCGCCGACGCTGCTCCGGGGATGATCTGCGGCAGGAACATCAACGTCCGGGCGGCGCCGCCGGCCCACGTGGACCTGATCTCCCGGACGATCGAGGCGATGACGAGGGCGAGCAGCACCGGCAGGAAGGTGAAGAAGGCGATGAGGATGAAGGAGTGGACGATCGAGGCCAGCAGCTGCGGTTCGGTGAAGACCCGCGTGTAGTTCTGGAGCCCGACCGGGGTGGCCACGCTGATGCCGTCCCAGTCGAAGAACGAGTACTGGAACGCCGTGTAGATCGGGTACAGCTCGAAGACGGCGTACATGACCAGGGCAGGCAGGGCGAAGAGCCATCCGGCCCACCGAGCGCGTGAGCGGGTGCGGTGGCCTGCGGTTCGGTCCGAAGTCCCCGGCCGCAGGTTACGGCGCGAGGTCGGGGGGACAGTGCCGGTGGCGTCGACGCGGCCGGTGAGGCCGTCGACGGTGGTCATCGCTTCAGCTCGTCGTCGTACGTGGTCTGGACGTTCTTGACGAACTGCTCCGGCGTGGAGCTGCCGCCGAGCAGGAGCTGGCTCTCCGGGTTCCAGGCCTGGTTGGAGATGCCGGCCGTGGCGTTCTGCACGAAGGGCACCTGTCCGTCGGCCGCCGACACGGTGGCGAAGGCCTTGCTGACGTCGTTGAGCACGGAGTCGGGCTTGATGGTCGGGGCCTTCTGCGAGGTGGTGCCCGTGGGCATGAAGCCGTTGTCGACGGCGATCTGGCGGGCCTCGTCACTCGAGAGGAAGTTCAGGAAGGCGGCGGCGGCGTCCTTGTTCTTCGACTTCGACGGGATGCCGAACGCGGTGGCCGCGTCGGACATCGCGGCGACCTGGCCGCCGGTGGTCACTGGAGGCATGGGGAAGAAGCCGACCTGGCCTGGCATCGTCTTGTCGAGGTTGGCGGCGTCCCAGTTGCCCCAGGGGAAGAACAGACCCTTGTTGCCGGCGAACAGGGCGTCTGCGGCGGTGGCGTCCAGGGCGTTGACCGACGGCGGGAACAGGCCGGCCTGGTTCCACTCCTGGACCTGCTTGGCGGCCGCCACCGCCTCTGGTGTGTCGATGGTGGCCCCCGGCGCGTTGAACACCCACTGAGCGACCTTCTGCGGGCCCATCGAGGAGTTGAGCAGCAGCTGGAACGGGAACACCCCGCCGCCCTCCTTGTTCGCGACGACCATGCCGGTCAGGCCTGCCGCCTTCGCCTTGGTCATCAGGCCGGTGAGTGCCTCCACCGACGTGGGCGGCGCCGTCATGCCGACCTGCCCGGCGAGCTTCTTGTTGTAGTACAGGCCCGTCATGGTGAACCCGCTGGCCTTGGCGTAGAGCGATCCCGAACCGGCCACGCCGTCCTTCTCCCGGAACTGCGCGAGCTGGGAGGCGGGCAGCTGGTCCCATCCGTAGGCCGCCGCGTACGCGTCGAGGTTGGTCAGCAGGTGGTTCTTCGTGCCGGCCGTCACCGAGATGACGCGGACGAGGTCCGGGGGCGTCGCCGAGGCGATCTGCCGAGGCTGGTTCTGCGTCGTGACGTTGTCCGGGTCGTAGGTCGGCGTGATCGTCACGTTGGGGTACTTCTTCGTGAAGGCTGCGATGAGGGCGTCGTCGACCGCCTTGAGCCCTTGGCCGTCGTAGAGCTTGAGGGTCACCGGCTGGGTGCCCACCGAGGTGCTGACGGACGTCGGGATCGAGTCGACCGCGGCGACGTTGGAGGAGGCGGGGCCGGGGGCCGAACAGGCGGCCACGCCCGCCGCGGACAGGGCGCCCAGTGCACCCGCCAGGCAGAGGCGGGTTGAACGCGAACGGTGACCTGCGAAGTGCATGGGAGTTCCTCCTGCGCCGTTGAAGGGGGCCGGCCACCTGGTGTCGCCGACAGTCACTCGAACAGTGAGCGGGAAGCACTGGAAACGCTTCCAGTCACGATGATGAGGCCGACTGGTCACGCATGTCAAGAGAGCAGTACGCGATTCGAAACGCCCCTAGTCTCAAGGCGCAGCCTCCAACCACTGGGACCAAGGTGATGGTGAAAGCGTTTCCAGTCGTCTATCCTGTCGCCGTGGCAGACGTGACACCGGCGAAGGTGACCCTGGCCGACATCGCCCGCATGGCCGGCGTCGGCGTGGGCACAGCGTCACGCGCCCTCAGCAACGCGAAGAACGTCGCCCCGGCGACCCGCGCACGCGTGCTACGCGTGGCCGAGGACAACCACTACGTCGTGTCGCCCGAGGCCTCACGGCTGGCGAAGGGCAACACCGGGCGGGTCGCCCTCGTGGTGCCTCACCTCTCCCGGTGGTTCTTCGGCTCGGTCGTGGAGGGCCTCGACTCGGTCCTGCGCGGGGCCGAGCTGGACGTGCTGCTCTACCAGGTCGGCGGCGTCCGGGACCGGCACGACTTCTTCGAGCGCCTCCCGGCCCGGCGCAAGGTCGATGCGGTCGTCGTCATCGGCTTCCAGGTGGAGGACGCCGAGCGCGCCCGCCTCGAGACCATGGGCGTCCACATCGTCGCAGCCGGCGGACAGTCGGCCGCCTACCCCTGCGTGCACATCGACGACCACGAAGCGAGCCGGCAGGCCGTCGACCATCTGCTTCATCTCGGCCACACCCGCATCGGGATGCTCGAGGCCTTCGACCCGGACCAACCGGGGCTGAGCTCGACTCGATCACCCGCCTACCACGAGGCGCTCGAGCGCGCCGGCATCGAGGTCGACCCCACCCTTGTCGTCACCGCGCCCTGGGGGGGCGAGCATGGAGCCGCGTCGATGAGCCGGCTCCTCGGGCACCCCGAGCCTCCGACCGCGGTGTTCGCCCATTCCGACGAGGTGGCTCTCGGCGCGATCCGCACCCTGCGACGCGCCGGGCTCCAGCCTGGGCATGACGTGTCGGTGGTGGGAATCGACGACCACCCCGTGGCCGAGCTGAGCGATCTCACCACGGTGCGGCAACGACCGGCAGAACAGGGCGTCCTCGCCGGCCGGCTGCTCCTCGACCTCCTCAACGGCGGCACCGCGCCCAGCGCGTCCACCACGCTTCCCACCGAGCTGGTCGTCCGAGGAAGCACGGCCCCGCCTCGTCGCGGCTGAGCTCGTCTGCCCTGTGGGCTTTCCGTTGAGGCGACGGTCACGAGGCCTTGCGCGTGAAGGTGAGGTGGGTGACGCCGCTGGGAGAGGAGACCGCCTCGACGTCGTAGGCATCCTCGAGCGCCTCCAGGCCGTCCCAGACACGGACGCCGCGACCGAGCACGATCGGGACCTGGACGAGATGCATGTGGTCGACGAGCCCTGCGGCGAGGAAGTCACGGACGACGGTGGGGCCGCCGCCGACCCGCACGTCCTGGCCGCCGGCTGCTTCCCTGGCGATGTCGAGTGCCTCGGCTGGGGCAGCGTCGAGGAAGTGGAACGTCGTTCCGCCCTCCATCTCGATCGAGGACCGCCGATGGTGCGTGAGAACGAAGGTCGGTGTGTGGAACGGCGGGTTCGGGCCCCACCAGCCCTGCCAGTCCGGGTCATCCCGCCATCCGGGTGGGCCGAACTTGTTGGCGCCCATGATCTCGGCGCCGATGCCGGGACCATGGCGCTGAGCGAAGGCGTCGTCGACCCCGGCAGTTCCGCCCGCGTCCCAGAACCGAGTGCCGAACATCCACTCGTGCAGCCGCTCGCCCGCATGCCCGAAGGGTGCTTCGGCGGACTGCGGCTCGCCGGTGGCGAACCCATCGAGCGAGATGGACAGGTTGTGGATCCGTGTGAGTGACATCCGCGCGCTCCTCGGCTGATGTTGGCGCTGTGCAGTCGGTCCTGGACGGACCACCAGAATGCCCGAGACGTACGGATCCTGGGCCGGCGTCGTCATGGCGCCTAAGGTTGACGGGCACCTGACCGGCCACGCGGCCAACGCATGCCGGCAGGGCTCGGCCACGACGCAACCCGACCGTGGAGGAAAGGACAGGCAAGAGGGACGATGGTCAACGTTCTGCTGGCCGGCGCGATCTCGATGGCGGTGGCGCTGCTCTGCACGAAGCCGTTCATCCGGCTCCTGGTCCGGCATCGGTACGGTCAGTTCATCCGAGACGACCTCGTACACCACCACGTCAAGCGCGGCAAGCCCACGATGGGGGGCGCGGTGATCATCGGGGCAGCGCTGGCCGGCTACTTCGCCTCGCACGCGATCTTGGCCGGGCTCGGCGCGTCCGGGGTCTTCAAGGCGAGCCACCGCGGCATGTCGCTGAGCGCCCTGCTCGTACTGTTCCTGCTCGTCGGACTGGGCGTCGTCGGGTTCCTCGACGACTACATCAAGATCCGCAAGGAACGCAGCCTCGGCCTCACGTCCAGACAGAAGCTCCTGGGTCAGACGCTCGTCACCGTCGTCTTCGCGCTCGGCGCCCTGCTCTTGACGACCTCAGGCGGACGGACACCGGCATCGACGGCGGTCTCCTTCATCCGAGACACCGGTCTCGATCTCGCCGTCGCCGGCCCGGTCGGGGGCCTGCTGCTGTTCATCGTGTGGGCGAGCGTTCTCATCGCGGGCGCCTCGAACGGCGTCAACATCACCGACGGCCTGGACGGTCTGGCGCCCGGCGCATCGGTCATGGTCTTCGGCGCCTACACAGCCATCGCGCTCTGGCAGTACAACCAGGGCTGCACGGTCGCGCCGGGGCCGGGCTGCTACGACGTGACCGACGCACGCGACCTCGCGGTCGTCTCCTGCGCCATCGCCGGCGCGTGCTTCGGGTTTCTGTGGTGGAACACCTCCCCGGCCGAGATCATCATGGGCGACACCGGCTCCCTGTCGCTGGGTGCAGCGCTGGCCGGGCTCGCCATCATGACCCGCACCCAGCTGCTTCTCGTCGTCCTCGGCGGCCTCTTCGTCATCATCACGGCGTCGGTGATCATCCAGGTCGTCAGCTTCAAGCTCACCGGCAAGCGCGTCTTCAAGATTGCGCCGCTGCACCACCACTTCGAGATGGTCGGGTGGTCCGAAGTGACGATCGTGGCGCGTTTCTGGATCATCGCCGGCCTCTGCGCCTCAGCGGGCCTCGCGCTGTTCTACGGAGACTGGCTGGCACACCGTTGAGCCAGGTGGTCTACCGCCCGATCTGACACCCGCGGTGACAGGGCAACAGCACTTCAACGCCCGGACGCCGGCTCAGAAGATGTCGTGGTCCGGTTCGCCGATCGGCCACTTCGGGTGCAACCGGACGAGGCGGTCGGTGCGCAGGAAGTCGTCGCGCAGACCGGGTGGCATCCCTTCATAAGGCGAGCGCTGGCTGCGGTGCATCGCGATCGCCCGCTCGCGCAGCGGCTGCAGGTGTGCGACGTCCAGGGCCGCGGTGATCTGCTCCTCCGGTCGGCCGAGCCCCTGCCGGACGAGGTCCAAGTGGGCGCTTTCGGGACGGACGTGCTCGAGCTCGGCGAACCAGCGCGTGAGCAGGTCGCGGGGCAGGGCCCAGCCGTAGACGCGAAGGTCCGCCCGCCGGGACGCCGCGGCCACGGTGGCCCGGCCGATCACCACGTGATCACGGTGGCCGTCGCCGTGGTCAGGATCGGTCGTGACGACCACATCGGGTCGGACCTCGTCGATCACCTGGTCGAGGTCGGCGACGACGTCCTCGAAAGGTGCAGCGGTCAGGGTGCCGGGCGCCGGAGCACCATCCATTCCCGAATCGCGATATCCGAGAAGGATGAAGCGGGAGACGCCGAGCACGCGGCCCGCCGCTCGCAGCTCGGCCTCGCGAAGGGCGCCCAGGTCTGCCTCGACCCCCGGTGCCTCGCCCGCCTCGCCGCGCGTCGCGCAGCACACGGTGACGTCGAGGCCGCGTTCGGCTGCCAGTGCAATGACGGAGCCGGAGCCGAACGTCTCGTCGTCGGGGTGCGCGACGGTGACGAGCAGTCCGCTCATCGCAGCCCGCTCAGGAAGTCGCCGATCGCGCCCATCACCTGCTCCGGCACCTCGAGTGACGGGAAGTGGCTGCTCGCCTCGAGCCGGGCGGCGCTGAACCACGGGTGCTCCACGGCATACGCACGCTGCGCAGTGAGGAACGCGTCGTCGCGCGGTTGCGCGTAGACGTGCAGGACCGGCACCGGCCGGGGGAGGCGGCCGAAGGCCGCCAACCGCACGGGCTCCGCGGCGAAGGCTCGGGCGATCTCCCGTCCCGCGCGTGACCACGCCTCGAAGCCGTAGCCGCCCATCGAGGCGATGTACGAGAGCACCGCCGGGTGGTCGACGCCCTCACCCCACATGGTGAACAGGCCGGCCCGCGCCGCGAGCCACGCCTGCGGATCCTGCAACGCGGCGAGGGCATCGCCGAACTGCGGGGGCGCGCCCAGCGGCATCCAGTCCAGAAGCACGACGGCCGGTACGCGATCGGGGCCGAGCCGACGCAGCACCTCCAAGGCCGTCCAGCCGGCGTGCGAGAGGGCGACCGGCACGACGCGCGTCAGCTGCTCGGCGGCGATGAGCGCCACAGCGGCGTCGGCCACCTGAGCGGCACCGAAGTCCGTCGCAAGTCGGGGCGAGTCGCCGTGGCCGGGCAGGTCGACCGAGATCGAGCGGTGGTGCCGCGCTGCGTGTTCCAGCAGCGGATCGAAGACCTCGCGACCGCCGCACCAGCCGGGCAGGTGCAGAAGGGCCGGGTCGCCGACGCCGAGGTCCGTGCGGGCGAGCGGGGGGACGGTGGTGATCATGGCGTTCCTCCAAGGCGGTTACTGCATGATGCAGTATTGATATACTGCATCATGCAGTATGGTCAAGCCCATGGCCGACCTTCGCCCCACCTCCACCTCCTACGCGGTGCTCGGCCTGCTGGCCGTCCGTCCCTGGACGACCTACGAGCTCGCCCGCCAGTCGGAGCGCAGCCTGCGCTGGTTCTTCCCGCGCGCCGAGCGCGCCGTGTACCTGGAGGCCAAGCGGCTCGTCGCCCTCGGCTGGGCCGATGCCGAGAAGACTGCGACCGGCAAGCGGGCCAGCACCGTCTATCGAATCAACCGAGCCGGCCGAAAGGCGCTGCGCGCGTGGCTGGCCGAACCGAGCGCACCGACCCAGGTCGAGTCCGAAGCCGCCCTCAAGGTGTTCTTCGGCGACCAGACCGGGTTGGCCGAGCTGCGCGCCTCGATCGACCTGATCGGCGAACAGGCGCGCGAGTCTCTCCGACAGCTCGGAGCGATGGCCGGCGGCGAGCAGCCGTTTCCCGAGCGGATGCACACGAACGTGCTCTCCATGCGGCTGATCTGCGATGTGCACCAGGCCATCCAGGACTGGAGCCACTGGGCGGCCGACGCGGTGCAGGTGCTGGAATCGGACGACGGGGACGCGATCGCCCGGCAAACCGAGCAGGCATTGCGAGAGATCACCTCTCGCGGATGATGGCGTGCGAGGTGGCAAGCCCGGTGGTCACCGGAGGGGGCGCCAGACCGACTCCGCCTCGCTGGGCCCCGGCGACCACGCGGCGATCCACGGTCCGGTGCCCTCGCTGGGGTCGAGCACGCCCTCCTCGAGCCAGGTGTAGTCGCCGGCCAGCACACCCCGCGCCAGCCGCGAGTCGGTGGCATCGGTGTTGCTCCAGAGGGCGGCGAACAGCGTCTCCACCCGCAGCCGGCTCTGGTCGCAGAATGCGTCGGCGAGCTGGTAGGCGTGGCGGCCGCGCACGTCGTCGTCGACGCGCAGCATCTCCGCCCGGCTGCATGCGGCCGTCATGGCGAACAGCTCGGCGCCGATGTCCACGACCCGGCCGAGGAACACCTGCCGGTACTCCAGCCTGGCCTGCCAGCGGGACATGCCGTAGAAGGTGTGCCGCGCCAGCTTGCGACTGGACCGCTCCACGAACCGCAGGTGCTCGGCGAGAGGTCCGAAGTCGGCGTACGACATCGGCGCGGTGCCGCGGCCGGCCACGAGGTGCGGGAGCCACTTCGCGTAGAACCCACTGGCTCCCAGCGCGGCCCGTGCCTTGTCCTGGATGGTCGCGTCCTTGTCCGCCAGCGCGCCGGCCGCCTTGAGGTGGGCGTCGACGGCCTCCCGGGCGATGAGCAGGCGCATGATCTCGCTCGAGCCCTCGAAGATGCGGTTGATCCGCACGTCGCGCAGGATCTGCTCGGCGGGCACGGCTCGCTCGCCGCGGGCGCGCAGGGACTCGGCGGTCTCGTATCCCCGTCCTCCACGGATCTGCACGAGCTCGTCGGCGATCTTCCACGCCATCTCGCTGGCCCACAGCTTGGCCAGTGCGGCCTCGATCCGGATGTCCTTGCTGCCGGCGTCGGCGAGCTGCGCCGACAGCTCCAGCACCGACTCCAGGCCGTACGTCGTGGCGGCGATGAAGGCGATCTTCTCGGCGACGGCGTCGTGCTCGCCGATCGGCCGGCCCCACTGCACCCGCTCGGAGGACCATTCGCGCGCGATCTTCAGAGCCCACTTGCCCGCCGCCGCGCACATCGCGGGGATGGCCAGCCGCCCGGCGTTGAGGGTGGTGAGCGCGATCTTGAGGCCGTCGCCCTCGTTGCCGAGCCGGTTCTCTGCGGGGACCCGCACCTGGTGGAACCGGGTCAGGCCGTTCTCGATCCCCTTGAGCCCCATGAAGGAGTTGCGTCGCTCGACGGTGATCCCTTGGGAGCTGCCCTCGACGACGAACGCGGTGATGCCTCCCTTCCGGCCGTCATGCGGGGGCACCCGCGCGATGACCACGAGCAGCTCGGCAACGACGCCGTTGGTGGTCCACAGCTTCACGCCGTCGAGGAAGTATGCCGTGCCGTCCGCCGTGGGGATGGCCGTGGTTGCCAGCCGGGCCGGGTCGGACCCCACGTCGGGCTCGGTGAGCAGGAACGCGGAGATGGCGCCCGCGGCGCAGCGGGGCAGGAACGCCTCCTTCTGCTCGGAGGTGCCGACGAGCTTGACCGGCTCTGGGACGCCGATCGACTGGTGG
The DNA here is from genome assembly GCF_056755315.1 of Monashia sp. HAY1-2A. Lineage (NCBI taxonomy): Bacteria > Bacillati > Actinomycetota > Actinomycetes > Micrococcales > Intrasporangiaceae > Intrasporangium > Monashia sp. HAY1-2A. The sequence continues at coordinate 10,621 of NZ_JBNDHY010000005.1, read as the reverse complement.
GCCGACAGCAGCGCGCCGATGCTCGGGTGGGCGGAGCTGGCGAGCATCAGCGCCTTGCCGTAGGACGACGTGGTGAGCCCGAGCCCGCCGTACTCGCGCGGGATCTTCATGCCGAAGGCGCCCACATCAACCAGTGCCTTGACGTCCTCGTCGGGAATCTGTGCCTCGCGCTCGATGCGGGTGCCGTCGATGCGGGTGCAGACCTCGCGCATCCGGATCAGGAACTCCTCACCCCGGGCGTCGTCGGCAGGGTCGGCCCGGGGATGGGGGTGGACGAGGTCGAGGTCGAAGCGGCCGAGGTAGAGGCCCCTGGCGAAGCTCGGTCGCTCCCACCCCTTCTCGCGCGCCGCCTCGACGACCGCGCGGGACTCCTGCTCGCTGGCGTCGACACGGCCGGTGCGGTCGGCCTGCTCGGTGGACGGGTCCTCCCTGACGTCACTGCTCACTGGCCTCGCCTCCTAACCCAGTGTTACCCCTGGGTAGCGGGAGCGAAAGCCCATGGAGCCGTCTTTCCGGACGGCGTGACGCAGCTGGGCGCGCAGTTCACCGCAGCGCAGCTGGCCGTGCTGGTCGATGAGGCACACCGGGCCGGGCTTCCACTCGTGGCGCATGCCCACTCGCTGGTCGCCATGGAGAATGCGGCGGCGGCCGGCGTCGACGGGATCGAGCACTTCAGCGGGCTCTCGGCGGCGCACGGGTCCAGCATCGGTGAGCAACTCCTGGACGAGGTGGCTCGCCGAGGCGTGTACGTGGATCTGACGATGGGCAACGACCGCAGCTTCCACGCCTTGATGCCTGCGCCGCCGCCACCGCTCGCGGAGCTGATGAAACGGTTCGGCGTCAAGGACTTCGATGAGTTCTACGCCTCTCGCATCACGGCTTTGACCAGCTTCCGGCAGCACGGCATCCAGGTGATCACCGGCGTCGACTCGGGGATGGCCCCCGCCAAGCAGCACGGCAACGTCTGGCGTGTCGTCGAGGAGATGGTCCAAGCCGGGTACTCCCCCGCTGAGGCACTGGCCGCGGCGACCTCCGTCACCGCTCGAGCCTGTGGCCTGCCGGGAGTGACCGGCCGGCTGGCGCCGGGCCATGTCGCCGACGTGCTCGTCGTGGATGGCGACCTCTCCCGAGATCTGTCCGCCCTGAGCCGACCCGTCGCCGTCCTCGTCGCCGGAGTCCCGGTTCAGGCGGGCCCTCCCAGCGATCGAAACCTTGCGGAAACTGACGCCTGATCCGGACTGCGGCTGCACCCGAGGTCGCGCCTGGCAGGTCACACAGTCCTCAGGGGCGCGTCGTCGGAACGAGGGCGAACACGGGATGCCGACCCGCCTCCTTGAGGAAGTCCTCAACAGGGGCGTCCTTGGACGCGGTGAAGTAGGACCGTGTGGCCGAAGCCACCTGCAGGTACTGCCGCAGCACCGGCGCCGCCTCCGCCGGCGGAAGCTCCCGCACGTCGTACTCGGTCGAGGTGCGGCGCCGGCTGAGAGTCACCCTGCCGGCGGCGCGGGCGTTGAGCACCCAGTGCACCGGCCCGTACGGTGCGACCAGCCATTTCTCGTCGCCCGTCTCGACCAGGGTGACCGGTGTCGAGTGCAAGCGACCGGTCTTCCGGCCGCGGACGGACAGCGTGTACGTGTGCGGTACGAGGCCCCAGGAAGCGAGAGTCCCGATCACCGTGTTCGCGACGCGCTGTACGCGGCCCACGTGGAACCTTTTCGCTGGCCACTTGTCGTCGACGGAAGCATCGCGGGCCATCTACATCTGCCTCTCACCTAGCCCTCAGACGAAGAATGCCACCGGCCGGCCCCTTGCGCACCACGGCCATGAGCGGGCTGCCTCATCGTCGACCTGACCCCATTGGGGCCACAGGTTCCGAGGCGCTTGCCCAAGGCGTCGTCGTCCTCCAGTCGTTGGGCGCCCCGACGCCGCGATCTCGCGGATCAGCGAGTCAGCCGGTTCGCCGGACGCCGGCCGATTCCAGACGAAGATGTCGTGCGCCAGTGGTCACCAGGGCGGCCTGCTGCCATGACGCGAGTCTTTCAGCAGCTGCGGTATCCAGTGCGGCGTCCGCGACACACACGGGCGGAGTGGGGCACTCGTCGCTGGCGTCGAGTGCCGTCAGGTGGACGGTGCCGACCCGATTCGCGTCGCGACTGCGGCTCAAGCGGTCAAGACCCGCGGGAACGTCGAGCGGTGGCGTAGGCCGGCTCGCGGAGCCGGCGAACCCAGGCGTAGGTGTCCAGGCCGGGCAAGGGGTTGCGGATGGGGTCGAATGACAGCCGGGCGTCTTCGTCACCGACCGGGGCGGGGTGAAGGACCAGCTGCGCAAATGGGTGCCACCGGCCCGAGCCGATGGCCCAGGCAAGCGCCACCGTCGTCGCGTCGTGAAAGACCGCAGAAAGCAGAACTCCACCGGCGGGCGTCCGATATGGCAGCAATGTCGTCAGCGGTCTCTGGTAGGGCGACCGGGCCGGCGTGAGCGTGTAACGGGTCAGCGGTCCAAGCCCGGTCGAGGCGAACAGCAGATCGCCGTGCCGGCCGCCGTCGCTCGGGACCCGGACTGCGAGCCCGAATATGTCTGGCACGGGGGCAGGCGTACCGACCGCTCGTGACTGCCGTACCAGCACGTGGTCCTCACCGACTTGGTCCAGCCATGCGGCGCCGGTCTCCTCCTCGGCGCCGAACCGGTGCAGTGTGCCTGGGACGACGGAGCCGCGCGGGTGGAGGGGCTTGGTAGCCGGCCGGGCGGCGGCGATTTGGGTTGCGACGCGCAGTATCTGTCCACCAGCGGACGAGGCGACGCGGGCCAGGAGATCGGGGACTGCCATGTCGCAGCCGTACCCGATCACAAGCGGAACGAGGGCATTTTCGCGCACACCGCGAGGAAGGCGCTCTCGGAACGACCTGCCTGCCGGCGAGCCCACGTTCACGCTGTGCCGGCTGTCGGTTCGCCTGAGCGCGACCTGTGTGGTCTGGTGGCCGGATAGTGCCGTGAACCGTCGGGAGACGCGGGCAACCTTGCGGACCTGGTCGTCGACGCGGCGGACATAAGCCCCTCACGCGCCGCTCCTCGCGGCGCGGTGCACGTCCGTAGACGGCCGACTGTTGGAGATACCCGAGTGCCGGTTGCGTCGCTAGAGGTCCGATCCGTTCGAGCGCCGCGCGCTGGTCGCCTCGAGCCGCTGCTTGAGCAGCGCCAAGTTCGCAGGGACCTCTTTGCGCGCGCCCTTGCTCGCGAGCAGCCGGATCAGGTTGCCGATGCCATGCCCTTCGAACCAGAGCCGGTAGTCGACGTGCGTGCCGGTGCCCGCACTCGTCGGAGCGAACGCGAGCGTCACGTGCGCGCGGACGGCGCCGTCGATGCCTCTGATGCTCCAACGCCGCCCTGGCTCACACTCCGTGACCTCCCACCGGAACGTCCGCCCGCCGCCCGGAACCCGCCGGACCTCGTGCCCGTGCACGCCCACCGCCGCGGGCACTCCGGGCGGTTCGAACGCGGCGACTTCCACCGACGGCTGCCAGTCCGGCAGCCGTGCCGGGTCGCAGACGTAGTCGAAAACATCATGCGGCGTCCGGGCGATGTCGGCGCTGGCTTCGATGAGCTTGGACATGACTTCCACCTGTTCTCGATGGCGGGGGAGCCCCCCGTCGCCCATATTGATGCCAGTATCGTTCTCCTCAATGTCGAGCAACGCAAGACGCAAGTACGACTCGCAGTTGCGCAGGGCGCAGGCCGCCCGCACCCGCACGCGCATCGTCGAGGCTGCCCACCGGCTGTTCGTGGAGCGGGGGTTCGCGGGGGCGACCATCCCGGCGATCGCGACTGAGGCCGGCGTTGCGGTGGAGACTGTCTACCGCTCGGCCAACGGGAAGGCCGGCCTCCTCGGTGACGCGGTGCGGGCAGCCGTGGCTGGGGGCGCGGAGCGTGCTGACGTTCCGGTGATCGAACGCCCGGCGATCCGGCGGATCATCGACGAACCGGACCCGGTGCGGCAGCTGCAGCTGTATGCGGCCACCCAGCCAGGAATCTGGTCGCGGGTCGGTCCCCTGCTACGGGTGCTCGACGCGGCCTCGACCAGCCATACATCGCTGATCGAGTTGCGCGAGCAGATCGCGGCGGAGCGGCGGCACGGCCTGCGCGCTGGCCTGGGGAAGATGCTCGAACAGCGCGGAGTGCTACGCCCCGGGCTGACCGCCGAGCGGGCGGGCGACATCGTGTACACCGTGTGCGGCCAAGCCAACTACGAGGCACTCGTCACCCAGTGCGGCTGGACGGAGAGGGAGTACCGGGACTGGCTGGTTGAGACGTTGGTAGCGGCCCTCCTCCCCCGAGAGACCGGCGCCCACCTCGACTGACTCCTGTGCCCGTCCGGCAGGGCGCCGAGCGTCACGCGGCGATGTGACGCTGCTCCTGACGGTCGTCAGGGGCCAGACGCATTCGTTCAGGCCTGTCAGGTCGAGGGCTCACTCGCAGGGGTCGATGAGTCGCCGGCGCACGGCGTACAACGCCGCCTCCAGCCGCGAGTGCATCTGTAGCTTGTCGAGGATGTTGCGGATGTGGTTGCGCACGGTGTTCACCGAGATCACCAGCTCGTCGGCGATCTCGTTGTTGCTCCGGCCCCGCGCGACGAGCTCGAGGATCCTGAGCTCCCGCTCGGTCAGGTGTGGCGGTTCGACTCCAAGCGCGGCGTCCGATCCCGAGGAGCGCTCGCTCATCCGCGTGAACTCGCCGATCAGCTTGGTCGCCATCGAGGGCGATATCTGGGACTGGCCGTCGAAGATGCCGCGGATCCCGTCGGCGATCTCGTCGGTCACGTTCTTCAGGAGGTACCCGGTGGCGCCCGCGCGAAGGGCGTCGAAAAGGTCGGCCTCGTCCTCTGAGCCGGTGAGCATGAGAATGCGCGCCGACGGGACGCGTTCTTTGATGAGTCGGCAGGCGTCGATGCCGCCCCGCTTCGGCATACCGACATCCATCACGATGACGTCGGGAACGGTCGCCTCCGCCTGGGTGACCGCCGCCACCCCGTCTGCCGCCTCGCCGACCACCTCGATGTCGTCCTCAACGGCGAGCACGGTCCGCAGTCCACGCCGGTAGAGGGCGTGGTCGTCGACGATGAGGACGCGGATGGCTTCAGGGTGCGGCTCCACCGCCCCATCTTGGCCCAGCCTCCAAGGACGGTCCGCCCGAGAGCGTTGAGCGGGTTGTCCTGGTGGTTGTAGCCCCGCGAGTCGGCAGGTCCGCAGTGGTGCCACTGACCGCTCGCGGCGCTGTGACGCGCCAGCTGCGGCCGGAGCTCAGGGCCTCCGCTTAGCCCAATGGCCCCCATCGTCATCGACCTGTCACGCACGTAGTGCTGGCATCGTAGGCGGGCTCGCTCACACCGTCAGGTGCGAAACGAGGCGCCTTCTACTGGGAGACACCAGGTCGGTGGTTGGGTCAAAGGCCCGCAGCCTTGACGCCGTAGGTGGCCTGGGACTTGGTGAAACCTTCATACCGCAGTTGGCCGATGAGCCCGTTGCGCGAGAAATGCTGGTAGTCGAGGTACTCCTGCGCCTTCTTCGCCGCCTGCTCGTTCCAGTTGACGGTGATGTGGTCGACCGCGTAGGTCGCGTCGGCCTTGGAGAACTCCTCGTACTGGAGCTGCTCGATCAGCCCTCTCCGAGAGAAGGCCTGGTAGTCGAGGTATTCCTGGGCTTTGCCGATGGCCTGCTCCTGCCCGGCGGTTCGCGCCGCTGCCTCCTCAGCCGCCTTCTTGGCTGCCGCGTCGGCAGCCGCCTTCTTCTTCGCGGCCTCGGCGGCGGCCTTCTTCCTCGCCTCCTCCGCGGCTCTGGCCTTGGCGTCCTCGGCTGCCTTGGCGGCCTTGGCCTTTGCCTCCTCGGCGGCCTTTGCCTTGGCATCGGCGGCTGCCTTGTCTGCGGCGACCTTGTCGAGCGACGCCTGTATGGAAGGGTCAACGGTGGGGGTGGCTGGGGCGGCTGCCGCGGGGGTCGACGGGCTCGATGAGTTGACGGTGGCCGCAGTCGGCGTGGTCGCCGGCGGCGTGCCCTGAGTTGCGCCGAAGACGATGAGCGCGGCGACGATGCCTCCGGTCCAGAGCCCTGCCTTTTTGCCCCGGCCCATCTTCTGCTTCGGCGGCGGCGTGTCGGTCAGCGCACTGACTGGCTGGCCGACGGGCGGCGGAAGGTGCGGCACCCCCTGGGGGGCGGGCATGGGCTGGGTCGGATTGTCAGTCATGGGTTGGTCCCTGTCTACGTTCGCGTTGTGAGTGCGTGAGGACGCTTTCCCATGGTCGGTGTCCCCCTGTCCGGCAAGTCTCGGCCGTGACCGGAGGGTTGTCACAGGTTTGGGGGATTTTGTCCGTCTTGGACTGTTCCGTTGCGAGCACGCGTGCGGTGGTCTCGGTCGGCATCTTCGTCGAGTAGCGGTTCGGCATGTCAACAACAGCCCACGTCGAGCCCTCGTGAGTGGCGGCAGGTGTGGTTGTTGAGCTCGTCGCGCTGCGGGCGTTGGTGCGTCTTCACTCGGCTGATTTGGGACGCAAGTCGTCGCCTCGCGGCGAAGTGACGCACCGTCAGGCAGCCGCCATGGCCTGGGCGGCAGCTCAGGCCAGCCGTACGCTCAACTGGCCGTTGGCGAGTTGTCTCGTCTCCACCTTGTCGCTCCGCGACTCCACGAACGCTCGGAAGCTGGTGAACCCCAGCGATTTCTCAGTGAAGGCCGGATCCATTCGCTGCATCTGGCTCTTCACCCCCGCCGCGTAGACCCAGTCGTCATCGCCCTTTTGTAGTCCGACCCGAATGGCACGGACGAGGAGGCTGGTCGCCTCCTCTGCCGCGAGGTCCGCAGACGTAGAGTTCCGGGAAGTCTTCTTCGCGACGGCCTTCTTGGCCGGCGCCGCGGTCTCTACCGGCTTGGCCACCGGCGGCGGAGTGACCCCTGGCAGGTGCGCGTAGTCGATGAACTCGTTGCAGGCTGACACCAACGCCCTGCTGGTCGACCCGGCTACGCCGATGCCGACCACGTAGCGACCGAGTTGCTTGCAGCTCTGGGCGAGTGGAACGTAGTCGGAGTCTCCAGCAACAAGGACCACGTGCGTGATCTCGGGGTGGCGCATGAGGTCTTCGACAGAGTCGACGGCGAGCCTGATGTCGGCTCCGTTCTTGACCCCGGAGGCCGTGAACAGCTGAACGAGGTGAAGAGCTCGCCCCATCAGCTCCTCCTTGTACGCCGCGTTCGCAGGAACCGACCAGTCGGCGTAGGCCCGGCTCAGCGACACGCTGCCGAAGGACGCCGCATAGTCGATGATCGCCCCGATGTCGACTCGCGCCGCAGCCAGTTTCGCGTCGACCGGGTCCTTTGAGGTTGTCGACCACCCATGCTTGCGCGGATCGTCGTGCCGCCACGCCTGCTTGCCGTGGACGTCGTCGTAACGGGAGATGACCACATTGTCGAAGTCGAGGTAGACCGCCACCCGTTCGCTCATGGCGCGAGCCTACGACGGGCCGTCGGCGGTCGACCTCACGCACCCGAGCACGATTCGCCCGGGACCTCGGCACCGACACGGACACTCGAACCCTGGCCGGGGTTGGGGACGCCTCAGCGCACGGCTTTGACGTGCTGGTATGAGGCGCTGCTCGCTAGGAGAAAAGCCCGTCGGTGATGGTCAGGCCCACACCGTTCTGAAAGACCCAGAAGAACGCGAGCGCGGCGCCCGCCAGCGCCACGTCCTTGTTGAACTGGATCATCTCCATCTGCTCGGCCATCGGCTCGGTCTCCTTCCAGAACGGGTGCATCAGGAAGGCGGTGGCGAGCAGGAAAAGTGCGATGAGCAGCGATCCAAGGTCACCCCAGACGCCGAGGAGGATCAATAGTCCACCGACGAGGATCTGCACCCCGGAGAGGCGGACCATGACCTTGGCGGCCGGGATGCCCTTGGAGGCGGCATAGCCGCCCATGTCGTCGGCCTTCGTCAGGTGCCCCACCGCGGACCCGAGGAACAGGTAGGCGTAGAGGATGCGACCGATGAGGAAAACCACGTCCATGAAGCCACCTCCGAGAGTGGACGGCAAGGGTGCCGCACAAGTTGTATTTTAATCCTCAACCACCCCACGGCATCTGATATTGGCAGCTGGCGCGGCTGGTCGGTGCCGCTCGCCACGGCAGCGACGCGTGGTCGGCATGGAGGGCAGCGCACCCCAGGGACCTATAGCCGCGAACCTCGGGAGACGCCGAACCTCGTCGCCTCGCGGCGAAAGGACGCGCCTCGGACCCTTCTGGCAGGGGTGGTCGGCCTCCCGGACGAACGTCATCCTCGCGGACCTCTTCGTGCTCGGTGGATACGTGGAGGTCGAGCAGTCGGCTGCGGTTCTGCGGCGACCGCCGCCATAGACTGCGGCGGGTGAGGAAGCCTCCGCTGTACCCCACGATGGAGGACGTCATCGGCGGCACGCCGCTGGTGCGTCTGCAGCGCCTTCCGGGGCTGGAGAACGAACGCCGCGGCAACCTGCTGCTCGCCAAGCTCGAGGGGAACAACCCGGCCGGCTCGGTGAAGGACCGGCCGGCGATCAGCATGATCCGCGGCGCCGAGGAGCGAGGGGAGATCTCTCCCGGCGACACCCTGCTGGAAGCCACGTCCGGCAACACCGGGATCGGCTTGGCGATGGCGGCGGCGATCAGCGGCTACCCACTGGTCATCGTGATGCCCGAGGACGCCTCCACCGAGCGGATCCAGACGATGAAGGCGTATGGAGCCGACCTGGTCCTCACCCCGGCGCGCGGCGGCATGGAAGAGGCCCGCGACGTCGTGACGCGGATGGAGCGGGAGGGCCACGGCCGGGTCCTGGACCAGTTCGGCAACCCGGACAACCCCCGTGCCCACGAGGACGGGACGGGCCCGGAGCTGTGGCGCCAGACCGACGGACGGATCACACACTTCGTGTCCGCGATGGGCACCACTGGCACGATCATCGGGGTCTCGCGGTTCCTGAAGTCACGCAACCCCGGTGTCCAGATCGTCGGGGCACAACCCGCGGAGGGCTCGAAGATCCCCGGGATCCGCGCCTGGCCCCCGGAGTACGTGCCGAAGATCTTCGACCCCTCGGCGGTGGACCGGACCGTGGAGGTCACCCAGACCGACGCCGAGGAGACGGCCCGCCAGCTGGCCCGCCAAGAAGGCATCTTCGGAGGTGTCTCGGCGGGCGGCGCTTGCTGGACCGCCCTGCAAGTAGCCGAGGAGGTCGAGGGGGCGACGATCGTCTTCGTGGTCTGCGACCGCGGCGACCGGTACCTCTCCAGCGGCGTGTTCCCCGCCTGAGATTCCGCTGACGCCCGGAGACAGCCGTCGAGGGTGGGACCGGCCCCCTCCGCCGCCCTACCGCACGATTGCCATACGCGGCGGTATGACGCTGGTTCAAGGTGGTCGGCATGCGCTGCGGAAGGTCGTTGGTTGCCGGAGCTGCCGAGGTCTGGCCGCCGATGTGCTCGGGAAACTGCTGTCCGCGTCGCGGGAGCCGCTGCGCATGTGTGCGCGGTTGCTCGGGCCTCCTCGAGCCGTTCGGGCGGTCAGGCGTGCGGGCTCGTTGGAGCGCTGAGCCGCCGAGCCGCAGGACCGGGTGACCACGAGGCGGCCGCGTGGTCAGGCGGGGCCGAGGAACTTCACTGCGACGGGTGCGAAGTCCGGGTGGAACTGGAATATCCCGCCATGGCCAGAGTCGGGGTAGATGATCAACTCCGAGTCCTGGATGCGTCGGTGCAGGTCGTGAGAGAGGGCGCTGGGGACCATGCGGTCGTTGTCGCCGTTCGCGATGAGTGTGGGCTGAGTGATCCGTGACAGGTCGGCCGGGGCCGACCGCCCGTAGGTTTTGATGGCATTCAGCTGGGTGCGGAAGGCAGGGGTCGAGACCTTCCGATCGCGGTCGGTGGTGCGCTCCCCGAGGCGGCGGACGAAGGCCTTGGCTGCCTGCTTGCCGGTCTCGTCGCGGTTGAAGAAGAGGAACTCCTTCGGGTCAGAGCGGGTCAGCGTGGCGCGGAGGATGTCGTAGTAGGTGACGCGCGCGACCTTGTCCATGTCCTTGCCGCCCTTGGGCCCGGTGCCGGTGAGGACGAGCCGGCGGACCAGGTCGGGGTTGGCGAGCACGAGCGCCTGGGCGACCATCCCGCCGAGGGAGAACGCGAAGACGTCGACCCGGTCGTGACCGAGCGCCCCGATGAACCTGACGGCGTCAGCGGCCATCTCCTCGATGGTGTGCGGGACCGTTCCGGTCGATCCACCGACCCCACGGTTGTCGAACGCGATGACGTGGCGCTCCTGGGCGATCGCGTCGATGACCCGGGGGTCCCAGTTGTCGAGGTTGCCAGCCAGATGGACGAAGAACACGACGGGCACACCGCCCGTCGGGCCCAGCTCGCGGTAGGCGTATGTAACGCCGTCGGCGACGATCGAGCGGTTCGCTGCATCGCGATAGGCGATGGGTGCTCGGGTTCCGATGTCGGATGAGTTCGGGGTCTGTCTCTTATACACATCTCCGAGCCCACGAGACGCGTAGTAATCTGGGGGGGTGTCGTTTTTTTTTGGGGGGGGGGGGGGGGGGGGGGGGGGGGGGGGGGGGGGGGGGGGGGGGG